>DAOOIV010000003.1 GCA_035384605.1 Phycisphaerae bacterium | reverse complement strand
AGGATTCCCATCCTCACTGGTGACGATGCGGAAAGGATTCCGCGAAGACAAACGGCCCGGAAGGGATTCCGGGCCGAGCGGGCAATTCTCAAGCATTCATGCCTGATTCGCCATTATGGCTGGCCCCAGAATCCGTTCTGGGGCCTCCCCGCTTGAGGATTCCCATCCTCACTGGTGACGATGCGGAAAGGATTCCGCGAAGACAAACGGCCCGGAAGGGATTCCGGGCCGAGCGGGCAATTCTCAAGCATTCATGCCTGATTCGCCATTATGGCTGGCCCCAGAATCCGTTCTGGGGCCTCCCCGCTTGAGGATTCCCATCCTCACTGGTGACGATGCGGAAAGGATTCCGCGAAGACAAACGGCCCGGAAGGGATTCCGGGCCGAGCGGGCAATTCTCAAGCATTCATGCCTGATTCGCCATTATGGCTGGCCCCAGAATCCGTTCTGGGGCCTCCCCGCTTGAGGATTCCCATCCTCACTGGTGACGATGCGGAAAGGATTCCGCGAAGACAAACGGTCCGGAAGGCGTGCTCCGCTTGCGGCTCCGGGATCGCTGCGCACGCCTATGACTAACCTCGGGAAGCGTATCAGGGATTCCGGGCCGAGCTGCTCACGCTCACCTCACTCGGGCAATTCTCATGTCTTCATTCCTGATTCGCCATTCCTCGCACGCTATCCCGCAGGGCCGCAATGACCCGATCGACCGCCCCTGGTGCCGGGTCGCTCAGCATCGGCAGGAACACCAAGTCGCGGTGCAGTTGCTCGGCCATAGGGAAGTCGCCCTCGCGGTAGCCTCGCCAGCCTTCGCATAACGGTCCGCGGCCAAGGGTGAAGATATCGAAGCCCTGCGCGAACAGCGGCAGCCGGTGGAGCAGTTGGTAGGTGCTCCCGCCGGCTGGTATGCCTTTCGACTTCAGCTTCTCGATCAGCTCTCCGGCGGGCCGGCCGCCGAGCTCGTCCGGCCGATAGTGGATCGGGAACGCGTAGTACCCGCCGCGCACGGAACCCTCGGACGTCGGTACCGGGGCCACGCCCGGCAAGTCCTTCAACGCCGCCTCGACCGTTTCGACATACTGCCGCCGCCGCTCATTCAACCCGGCCAGCTTGCGCAACTGCACCAGGGCGATGCCGATGCCCAGCGGATGTGCCCGCGTTTTCATTCCCAGACCGAGCGGCTGATGCTTCTGATACGAAGCGGTCTGCAGGTCCATCCCGGCCATGCGGTTGACCTGCCCCAGCAGGCATGCGCGATCAAAGATCTCGACGTTGTTGGTCGCGAGCACGCCGCCTTCGCCGCCGCTGACCGGCTTGGTGCCCTGCAGGCTCCAACAGCCGACGTGCCCGATCGACCCGACCGGCCGTCCCTTGTACGTGGCTCCGTGAGCGTGCGAGCAGTCCTCGAGCACCGGCACACCCGTCTCGCGACTGACGGCCATGATGGCGTCCATGTCCGCGACCCAGCCCCACAGATGAACCACGACAATGGCCCGCGTGCGCGGCGTGATTCTCCGGCGAACGTCCGCGGGATCGAGTTGCATGGTCAACGGGTCCGAGTCGCAAAAAACCGGCCGTGCTCCCAGAAGCAGTGCCGGGCTGATCGAGCAGATCCACGTGTACGTCGGGCAGATCACCTCGTCGCCCGGCCCAACGCCCAGCCCGAACAACGCGCTGTAGATCGCGAGTGTGCCGTTGCAGGTGGTCAGGCAGTATTTCAGGCCGGTCATCTCGCGCCACACCTGCTCGAACTCGCGCACCACCGGCGTCCCCCCCGACAGTTCATTGCGCAGCACCATCTGGTAAGCTTGCCGTGCTTCTTCCTCGCCAACCTGGCGCCAGCGATCCAACTCGCCGCCGGCGTCGGTTTGACCGGTCTGAACGAAGACCGGAACGTCGCCTTTGCACCCGGAGTGTGAGGCCATGTTCATTGCTCGCCGTTCACCATTCATCATTCCGCCTTCAGCCTACGATCGTTTTGCGAAAGCCTCAACCGCCTGGCCCACCGCCAACAAGCTGACATCGTCCAGTTCCGTCGCTCGACCATCAACCAGCCGCGCGATCATCGCATTGACGATCACGCGGATCGCGCCCAGGCGCCGTGCCGACGAGCCAAGGGCCTTCTCGACCTCGCACAACGCGGTCAGCGAGTGATCGGCATCGGAGGCCCCGGAGGTGTACAGTTCGTCGAGCAGAACCGCCTCAGCCCGCTCGATGGCACTTCGCACCCATTTTCGCAACGGCGGCTCCTGGGGCAGAATTCGATACAGCATGGCCAGGGCCCGCAGAATAATCGCGTGATACACGGTTCGGCAGTTATGGCGGTCGAGCCAGCGGCCGGCCGGCAGTTGCCCCGGCAGAATGCCAAGCACCGTTTTCTGTATGGCCGGGGCACGAAAGTCCTCACGGCCGACAGCTTCAACGCACCGGGCCAAGGCCCAGACCGAAAAGGCGTTGTAGTTCCAATTCGGCACGACCGGCCGTTCGACCGCCCAGCGGCAAGCCCGCTCGGCGGATTCGCGGTACGCCGTCGTCTTGAAGTGCTCGAATGCCGTCAACATCGTCACCGCGCACACACCGTTGTCGAACTGCAGGCCGCCGTCGCCGAAATCGTCGATGATCCAGCCGTCCTGGAACGCCTCGGGGTGTTGAGCGTAAAGCGACTGCAGCGGCGGCGAGAAGTGCGGATGCCAGCCGCGCACATCGGGAAAAGGGAACAAGCCATTCGGTTTTTGCACTGAAAGCAGGTAATCGAGACCTTCCTTTACTCGTTTGCGGATTGCCGCCTCGTCGCCGAAGCCCTGCCGCATCGCGGCGATCCCGCCGATGATGACGTAGGCCGTCTGACGCAGCAACGTGTGGCGCACCTCGGGATGATCCCTTGGCAAGCCCCAGCGGCCATCTCCGCTGTATGCCTTGTCCGCGGCAGCCCAACCGGCGGTCCACAAACGTCGTAACCGATCCGGCGCGACAGCGACGTCAGGATTGGGGGAACCGGCAAACCGCGGAGCCGTCTCGGGGACGGTCGCCCACTCGCCCAGAGCCTCGTGCATTCGGGCAACGGCGGATTCAACAGCATTGGCGTCTTGTTGGAGCATTGCCTTCGCCAAGCCGCGTCGAGCCGCATCGACCTGCTCGCGAACCTCTGGAGGCTCAGGCACACCTGCTGCGGGGCGAGTTGTTGTCATAAGATTGCTCCGCATCCACGAACCGCAACAGACGATGTTCCGGCCGGCGCCCTTTGACACATGAAATGCCCAGACCGGCGTCAGGTGATGATACCCCCGCGCCCAGAATGCACAACCAACAAGGCGCGAACCAGCCGAACGCAGGCGAGGGAAAGACTGGGCATGGGACGGGCTTCGGCTTTCGGCCGGCTGTCGTCAGTATTTGTAGTAATCCATGATGTTGAAGTAGTTCTCGACGAACCAGCCGGGACCTACGAACGTTCGCGTATCCATGTACTTGGCTTCGGCATGGAAATCGAGGAACAGCGCGTTGTGCACGGAGAACCGACCGTGCCAGCCCATCCGCTGCTGCTTGTGAACAAGATCCATGTACATAGGAGCATCTTCGACAAGCACGATCGATGATGGGGAAGGGCGTCGCCGGCCGGGGGGCTTGTAGCGATTCCACGGGTTCGTGTAGTAGCTGTTGCCACAAAGATAGTGAACAGGCAACTGGCCCACCGGATTCTCAATCATGGGGTCGCCCACGTCGGCGGGACACTCGAACAGCGGTGTCGGCTGGTCCAGCCCCGTTCCGCGGTACAAGTACCTGGTCAACGGACGACCGAGAACCTCCGGCTTGGGCGGATCGTTCTCAACGTCATGGATCCAAGCCGCCCGCTTTCCGCCCCAATGACAGTTCGACCAAGGGAACGGTCTTCTGCCGGGAGCGGGCTCGCGCACCGTCCCGAGCGTGCTGTCGATGTACCACAACTTGTCTGCCGGTCCGACGGGAAGCCAGCCGTGGTAGTCGCCCTGGTAAAGCTTCATCGCCGAGCCGATGCTCATCAGGTTGGACAAGCACACCACCGATTTGGCGTTCCGGCGCGCTCCCTCCAGCGCGGGCAGGAGAATAGCGACCAGCAGGGCGATGATCGCGACCACGACGAGCATCTCGATCAGCGTGAAACCACGATGGCCAGAATGAGTCCGCATTGTCCACTCCGCCGAAGGGTGGGGTATGCGAAATGGAGCTCGCACGAACACCTTGAGTATAGCACGTGGCACGGGCCAGGGCAAGGGGCCTGCGATGAGGGGCTTGTGCAGGGGCCGGTGACAGAAGCGGCGGCACTCCTTGCGGCTGACCCGGTTGTGGTGAGCGCAAGCCGAAAGCAGAGCGCTTCAGCGGTCTTTACTGAAGGGCAAATAGGCCAGTCGTTTTACGACTGGTTCCCGGTCGGCCAATTCCCCCCCTTACTGTGTTATCCCATCGAGGCCGTTTTAACGGGCCTGTCCTTGTCCGGTAAGCCCGTTGAAACGGGCTGAGACCACAGAAAGGAAGAAGAACCGCGGGCGACCACCAACCGGCCGCATCACGGCCGGCCTTTGGCGGCCCCCCCTGAACGGGGTTGATCGCCCAACCTGGACCGGTCGGCATGCCCGCCCAGACTGTCACGCACCCCTTGTGCAGCGCGGCAGTGAAGGTACACTACGGATCGTTCTTTCAGACGCGCGTCGGAAAGCATCCACGCGAGAATGACCCATAAGCTCTGACAGAACGGAGGAGACGCACAAACATGCGAAGATCACATCTGATTCTTGTGGCGGTCACGGCCTGGAGCGTGTCTTTTGCGGGGGCACAAGCCACGGATGACGCACTCAAAGACTACACCTGGTTTCTGAACAAGCTGATCGATCTGGATCATCTCGTCGTTCTGGAGCACGGGCAGACCTGCAAGCAGTTCTCCAGCTATGACCGGGCATCCAGGTACGACGAGGCCTCCGACCAGTATGTGAAATGGGATGCCAACGGCGATGCCGGCCACTACCTTCGCATCGACCCGGCCACCGGCGAGGGAGTCATGGCCGAGATGGAAGGCCCGGGTTGTATCTGGCGGATCTGGTCGGCGAACCCGCAGGGGCGGATTCGCTTCTACTTTGACGGGGCGGAGAAGCCCCAGCTTGAGCATGAATTCAGCGCACTATTCACCGGCAAGGTTACCGGTTTCCCCAAGCCGCTTGTGTGGCAGCGACGCACCGACGTGGGGGGTGATAACCCGGCGTCAAACTGCTACGTTCCCATTCCCTACGCCAAGAGTTGCAGAGTAACCGCCGACAAGCCCGTCAACCAGTACTACCATATCGGATATACGACGTTTCCGAAGGAATGGCGGGTCAAGACCTTCAGCCTGGAGCACACGCCGGCCGAGGAGATCGTCTTCCAGAGGGTGTGCAAGGCGCTGGCAAACTGTGGCGTTGATCCTCAACCGGTTCAGAACGCGCTCACCATCGAAAAGAACACCACCTTGGTTCCCGGCCAGCCCATACCGGTGGCCGATCTGAAAGGCCCGGGGACCGTGCGTCAGTTCCTGACCAAGCTGACCTCTGAAGAGCGCTGGGCCCGTCGAAAGGTCTTGCTGCAAATCTTCTTCGACGGCGATGCGGCGCCGGCGGTGGAAGCGCCGATCGGCGACTTTTTCGGAGATGCCTGGGACGAGGCGTCATACAAGAGTTTGCCGCTGGGCATCACCGACGACCTGAACTACTGCTATTGGCGTATGCCCTTCGCCCAATCGGCGCGTTTTGTGGTCACCAACCAAGGCCGCAGACCCGCCCAACTCCGCACCCGGATCGTTTACCAGCAGGGTGGGCCGCCGGCCGGAGCCGCTCGTTTCCACGCCAAATGGCGCCGCGATCCGGTCAGCAAAGACTTTGACTACCCCTTCCTGGAATGCGCCGGTCCAGGACGATTCGTGGGCGCGGCTCTCTTCATCGATAACATTGCCGGCGGCTGGTGGGGCGAAGGAGATGAGAAAGTCTGGGTGGACGGCGAGAAGTTTCCGTCAACCTTCGGCACCGGCAGCGAGGACTACTTTGGCGATGCGTGGGGCATTCGCCATTTTGCCAACGCCTTCCACGGCTGTCCCACCCCCGGCGAGTTCGGCCAGCGTCGCCGGCAGTCCTGTTACCGCTGGCACGTCGCGGACAGCATTCCTTTCGACAACTCCTTCAAGATGACCATCGAGAATTATGCAGCCATCACCAAGCCACCGATCCCCAACGACTACAGTTCAATGGCCTATTGGTATCAGGCTGCCGGGGGTAGCGACTTCTTCACCTCGACGCCCGTCGAGTCGCGCATCCCACAGGGGCCGCGTCACGCCAAGGGCATCGATGCCGAAAACATGATTGCCGCCGACAAGCCGCCGGTCGGCGCGGAGATCGTTACCGACGACGACTTACCCGAACAGATGTCCTTTGGCAAAGGCCTGAAAATCAGCGGCCAAGCCGGAACCACCGTGCCGATCACCATTCCCGCGCCGGACGACGGGCGGTTCTCGATCGAAGCCCGGCTAGCGAGGGGCGTGAAGGCCTCCGACTTTGAAATCCTCCAAGACGGCAAGCCGATCGGCGAATGGGTTCGTTTGGTCAAGGGGCCTAACACCCTCAGTGTTCGCCTGAGCGGCAAGCCGGTAGAAGGTGATCGCTGCTGCGTCATCCTGGATTTTTTTATCCTCGAGCCTTACCGCAATTTCGTTCGCAACTGGTACCTCATGGGACCGTTTCCGAACCCCAGCAAGATGGGTACCGACCAGACCTATCCGCCGGAGACGGAGCCGTTCAAGGCGGACCAGAGCTTTTCCGGCAAACGCGGCCCCGTTGGCTGGAGAAAGATCCGCGTTCCCAGCGGGCTGATGGTGTCAGACGACAAGTATTTCGAGGACGGCGAGTCGTTCGTTTTCTATGTTTACACCGAAGTGATCTCCCCGGACGACCGACAGGCCACGGTTTACGCGGGCAGCGACGACGGGATCAAGGTTTGGATCAACGGCGATCTGGTGCACACGTGCAAGGCGGACCGGGCCCTTCAACCGGATCAGGACCGCTTCGACATCCGTCTCAGGAAAGGTCGTAACACGGTTCTTATCAAGCTCATACAGAACCAGGGCCAGTGGGGGCTGTCCTTCCGCATCGACGACCCGGCCGACGAGTTGCAGTATGTTGTGCCCTGAGTTCATTCCGCATCTTTGCCGATCCGTTCCGGTTCGCACCATCCTTGCAGGAATCGGGCGTCATCGATTTCTCCAGGCTGGATGCGGCGGGTATGACTTTGCCTCGGTCGTCATCTCGGGTGCTTCCTCGTTGGCCGGAGTCCGGACGCGACTGCCCGCACGGTTCTCGACGCGAGAGCCGCCCGTGGCCCGGCTGCCCGTCAGGATGGCAAAGCGGACAGAATCGGCGGAAGGATCATGATGCAGGGTCCGGACGAGAGCGCCGGTGCGTCCGAGTCAATCGTCCAAGCGGTCATCCCATCTCTCGCCAGACTTGCCTCCAGTCGGCCGCCGGTTTGCCGAAGCGGTCGAGGTATCGCTTGAGCACCCGCAGCCGGTCGGTCCGGCTGACGTGTGGACACTCTCGCAGGTCTGCGCTGAGTCGAATGAGCGCGGGGAGGTTGGCGAGCGGGTCGCGAGAGCGGGCCTGGCGGAGGTCGAGGTATCCGCTCAAAACCACAACGGGCTTGTCGGCAGAAAACCGGCTAAGACATATGGTGAGGTCCGAGGCCTTCAGTTTGTCGTAAACGAAGCCTTCCTCATCGAGCTTGCGGAACAACGCGCCGATTTGGCCGGCGATGCCGGCCCTGACGCGATGCCGCTCCTGGGGCGGCAAGCCCCTCGTCTGTTCCTGGATGAATTCGTGCAGCGATCGTGCCCCTGGGGGCTTCTCGATGAGAACGAGAGCGTATCGGAGCAAGCCGCAGCATCGCCTTTCGCAGACGGCCAAGGGGCGTGCGGCCGGGATGCCCCGGTTGAGCAGGGCGTTGGCTGTTTTCCAGAGTCGCATCTCGGGAGACGAGAATAAGACGTGTTTCAGTTGCCGGCCAAGGGTAGGGCGCCTGCCCAGGAGGACCACCGGGATGGACTTGCCGTCTTCGAGTTCCAGATCGAATGAACCCCGGGCGTGTTCACTTCTGCTTCTGCGGCAGATTCTGTCTGTTCCCGGGGTGGAAAGCACTCTCGATGCCAGTTGCCCTCGCCACCACCGGCGTGTCAACGGCGTCTTGGGGACCGCCGAGCCCGGCGTCGTCTGTTTGGTCCAGAGGAACACGCGGGCTCTTGTCCTGCGGTCGAGACGGAGGATGCCGAATCGCCGGCCGTTGCGAAGAGCCTGGCGGTCGCGTTTGGCGGCCTGGGCATTTGCATGAATCCGTGCTGCGTGCTCAAGTTCTCCGACGAGCCTGCGCCGGTCTTGAATCAGGTTCAGGTCCGGCCGGAGTCGCCCGCGCCACGCCATGTAAGCATGGAGAAACCGCATCCGGTCGGTCAACGAGGCGTTGAAGCGGAACCAGTTGCCGAAGGCGGCCAAGTTACGGATGGCCCGGCGATTACTGAGGCGACGGCGGATGGAAACAGCCTGCAGGTCGACGAAGCAAGCGCCATACCTGCCGTCACCGTACGGGAAGACCAGAATGTTGCCGGCATGCAGGTCTGTGTGCACGAAGGCCCCGTGATGTGCGCGTGCGATCAGCTCAGCCACGGCGTCGATGACCGCGTTTCGGTCGTTTCTTCGCAACGAACTCCCGATGCCGGCTCGAAGCCACCAGGTGTCAAGTTGTTCGGCATCCGGCGTCTCCATTGTGATGAAGATACTTGCCGGTTCGCGCCCGTTTGTTGATCGCCACGCCGCGGCCACGGGCACGACGGTGGCGATTCCACACCGGATCGCGTGCTCGGCCGCCCGCCACTCGCGCAGGCTGTCAGGGCCGAGGATCAGACGTCGCAGACGGTCCAACCAGGTTACCGGCCGGGCGATCTTGGCGAACACCGCGCCGCAGTCTGTTTGGACACGGAACACGTCTCGAATCTCATTGCTTTTGAACAGTCTCGCGCGGGGGTCGTTTTGGAGATCGAGCCAGGAAGGGCATTGCGATGATTCGAACAGAGCCAGCCAGTCCGAGCGGATTCGCCAGTGCCAGTCGTCGATGCGGCGGCGGATCCATTCGTGGGGCTCGACAAGCTCTCTGTTCGGCTTGACGCGTGGGGCGATGCTGGCTGAGGCTGGCTGGTCGGTCATCGCCATCGAGGTCCGATGTTCACGCAACGGCCATGCGATTGAGCCGGTGCTTGATCTCGCCGCCCACGATGGTCATCACCGCACGGCCGGTGACTTCCCACCCGTGGAATGGACAGTTGCGGCTCTTGGAGCGGAATTGGTTCACGTCGATCATCCAGCGGCAATGCGGGTCGATCAGCGTCACGTCGGCGTCGGCCCCAACGGCCAGCGTGCCCTTACTGATTGAGAGCATTTTCGCCGGGCGGACCGTCAGTCGGTCGATCATGGCAGGCCAGTCCATCAGGCCCGTCTCGACCAGTGCCCTGATGAACAAGGGCAGGGCCGATTCCAGGCCGATGATCCCGAACGGGGCGGTAAGGAACTCCAGTTCCTTTTCCTGGATTCCGTGCGGGGCGTGGTCGGTCGCCAGGCAGTCGATCGTGCCGTCGGCGACGCCTCGCCGGCAGGCCTCGACATCTTCCATCGTTCGCAGCGGCGGTTTCATCTTGAAGTTCGGGTCGTAGGTGGCGCACTGATCTTCTGTCAGGACGAGGTGATGGGCGCATACCTCGGCGGTCACCGGCAAGCCGGCGGCTTTTGCCTGGCGTACCAGCTCAACGGCCCTGGCGGTGGAGACGTGGCACACGTGGTAGCGGGCTCCGGTGGCACGGATCAGCGTCAGGTCCCGCTGGAGCATGAGTTCCTCCGCGATGGGGCTGATGCCGGGGAGGCCAAGCCGGACGGCCGTGGCTCCGCCGTTCATGACGCCGCCGCCCACGACATCCGGATCCTCGCAGTGCTGGAGGATCGGCTTGTCGAACATTCGAACGTAGTTGAGGGCCTGGATCATCAGTTGCGTGTTGGCCACACCGCTTCCGTCGTCAGAGAAGGCCACCGCGCCGGAGCGGACCATCTGACCCATCTCGGCGAGCTCCTTGCCTTGGCGGTCTTTGGTGATCGCGCCGACCGGGTAGACGTTGCAGGAGCCGACCCGTTGCGACTGGTGGTAGATGAATTCGATGGAAGCTTCGTCGTCGAGAGTCGGCTTGGTATTGGGCATACAGGCCACGGAGGTGAATCCGCCCGCGACGGCCGCTGCTGTTCCGGTCTCGATGGTCTCTTCGTCCTCGTCGCCGGGTTCGCGAAGGTGGACGTGAACGTCGATCAGACCTGGGCAGACAATCAGCCCTGTTGCGTCGACGGTTTGAGCGCCTGGCGCGTTCAGGTTGTGGTTCATTCCGGCGACCTTGCCGTCGGCCAGGAGCAGGTCGGCGATCTTATCCAGGCCTGAGGCCGGGTCAATGATTCTTCCGCCCTTGATGAGGAGGGTCTGTGCAGCCATGGGCTTCCTCTGAAGTTGGGTGGCTCGTTCTCTACCGCACGACCCAACGGGACGGCGGCCGGATGATTGTACCCGAACGGGGCGAGGGCCGGCCATCCCGGGCGGGCGGTTCCTGACAGGAGGTTCCGGGGCGATTAGACTGAGCCGCCTGAAGGTGCAACCGCGTACTGAGGATAATGTGCGATGTCTCGTCTTGTTTGGGCTTTCTTGGCGGCATGGGTGGCGATGGGATTGACCATGACGGAGGCGGTGCTATCGGGTGAGCCGACCACACAACCGGCTCCGGTGCCGGCTTCGGGCCAGACTCTCCGGGATTTGCGGGCCTACCTCCTGCGTCGAGCACCGAAGTTCGTCGCCCCGAGCGATCCGGGCGAGTGGCTCCCGCAGGCCGAGCAGATTCGTGAGAACGTTCTGAGGAATGTCATATTCCGAGGTGTGCCGCAGCAGTGGCAAGAAGGTCCGGTCAGGATCGTGTGGCAGGAGACGCTGCCGGGCAGGGGCTACAAGATCCGAAAGCTCAGGTACGAGGCGGTGCCGGGGCTCTGGATCGGGGCATTGCTGTACGAGCCCGAGGGTCTTACGGGCAAGGTTCCGGCGGTACTCAATCCGAACGGGCATGTCGGCAAGCCGGGCATGACCATCGACTACAAGCAGGCTCGGTGCATCAACCTGGCGAAGCGCGGCATGCTCGCACTGAACTACGAGTGGATCGGCATGGGGCAACTGGACGGCCCGGGCTATGCGCACGGCAACGCCTCGCACCTGGACCTGTGCGGCCGTGCCGGCTTGTCGGTCTTCTACCAATCGCTCAAGCGCGGGCTGGACGTGCTCTTATCTCATCCCTCGGCCGACCCGGAGCGGACGGCTGTGACGGGCCTGTCCGGCGGCGGCTGGCAGACGATTGTTTTCAGCTCGCTGGACACAAGGGTCAAGCTGTGTGCTCCCAACGCCGGTTACTGTGGCATTGAACGGCGCATCTGGGAGACCCGTGACATCGGCGACCGTGAACAGAATCCGCCCGACCTGGTGGCTATCGCCGATTACCCGGTGCTGACAGCCCTGCTCGCCCCGCGTCCGGCCCTGCTCATCTACAACGCGAACGACGATTGCTGTTTTTACGCAGCGACCGCCCGCTTGTCGGTGTTCGAGCCGGTTGCACCGGTGTATGAAATGCTCGGCGTGGGTGATCACTTCGCTTTTCACGTCAACAGCGATCCGGGCACGCACAATTACCTCAAAGACAATCGCCAGGCGTTTTACCGTTTCATTAACCGCCATTTCCTCCCGCCCGATCAGCGCAAGGATGAGGAGATCCCCTGCGAAGATGAGATCCGCAAGCCGGAGGAATTGAAGATCGAGTATCCGCCGGATCATGCGGACTTCTACAGTCTGGCGGCGGAAGCGATGCGCGATCTGCCGGCAACAAAGTGCCCGGCCGGGGCCGAGATTGCGCGGAAGCAATGGTCGGACAAGACGCGCGATGCTCTGGCGAAGGTCGTGCGAGCGGATCTGACTCTCAGGACCAGCCCGGTAGTGACGAAGCTGTCGGTGAGCACCATGCCGGTGGGGCAGACGCCTGGAACTGCCGTCCATTTGCGCCTCGGAGGCCAGTGGACGCTGCCGATGGTCGAGTATTCGCCAACGAAGGGTAGCCCGACTGTTTGCCATCTGATCGTCGCGGATGGCGGCATCGGAAAGACACGTGAGGTCGCAGCGACGGCACTTGGACGCGGCGAACGGGTGATTGTGGCCGACATACTGTTGACCGGTGAGTGCGTCCCGGGAATCACAGGTACGTGGCAGTTCGCCCAAATGATCGATGCCGTCGGTGCCCGCCCGCTGGGGATACAGGCGGGTCAACTCGATGCGATCATTGAGCATCTTGCCTGGCGGTACCCGGGCGAGGTGTTACACGTGACGACGATCGGCCGGGTCTCGGGTTTGGCGGCCCTGACGACGGCCGCGTTGACGCCCGGACGCCCGGCACGACTGACGCTCCAAGATATGATACCCAGCCTGAAGGACCTGATTACCGGGAAGGTCTCTTGGAACAGCGCTCCGTCGCTGTTCTGCTTCGGCTTGTTGGAGGTTGCCGACGTGCCCGAGCTGATTGAACTGGCCAAGCCGACCCAGGTGAGCATGCAATGAAGACACCCGATCTCGACAAGCAAGCCGCGCGGCACTGATAATGCCTGCATAGGAGGCCTCATGCGTATCGTTGTTCTGGACGGTCACACGATGAGCCCAGGTGACAATCCGTGGGATGAGGTCGCAGCGCTTGGGGAGTTGACGATTTACGAACGGTCGACCCACGGGCAATTGATTGAACGCGCGGGCGCGGCGGAGATCATCGTCACGAACAAGGTTCCGGTGACTGCGGCCGACTTGGATCAACTCGTGAATCTAAAGATGATCGCGGTGACGGCCACGGGTTACAATGTGGTTGACGTGGAGGCGGCCCGGGCCCGCGGGATCCCGGTCTGCAACGTTCCCGTCTATGCAACACAGGGCGTGGCCCAGTTCACGTTTGCACTCTTGTTGGAGTTGTGCCACCACGTCGGCGCACACGATGCATCGGTCAAGCAGGGCGCGTGGACGCGCAGTCCGGACTTCTCCTATTGCGAAACGCCGCAGATCGAGCTGGCCGACCGCGTGATGGGGGTTATCGGCTACGGGCGGATCGGCCGGCAAGCGGCCCGGATTGCACGAGCCTTCGACATGAAGGTCATGGCCTGTGACAAAGATCATGCTCCCGGTGGCGCTGATGGCGAGGTCTGTTTCGTCGATATGCGGACGGTGTTCTCGCAGGCCGACGTGGTGAGTCTGCATTGCCCGCAGACATCGGAGACTGCGGGTCTGGTAAACGCTGAGCGCCTGGGACTGATGAAATCGACCGCCTTCCTCATCAACACTGCTCGCGGCGGGTTAGTGGTCGAGCGTGACTTGGCTGATGCCCTCAATAAAGGCCGGATTGCCGGTGCGGCCGTCGACGTTGTCGCCGTCGAGCCGATCCGCGAGGACAACCCGCTGCTGACCGCCAGGAACATCATCATCACCCCACACATGGCTTGGGCGGGCTTGGCCGCCCGCAAACGCCTGATGGCCGTCACCGCCGAGAACATCCGCGCCTTCCAGCGGGGAAAGCCGGTTAACGTGGTGAACTGAAGGAGTCAGTGATTGCGCGAGAAGTAGTCCCAGACTTTGAAAACCTTGGTCACGTTGGGGCCGCCCGCGTTGTTATAGCGAATGGGGGTGAGCTGGGCGGCGTGAATCTGGCCCTGGGGATCGACCACACGCCTGGCGTGTAAATCACTGTACAGGACGTTGTAGCTGCGGAGGTGATAGCCCTCGTAGGGATCGCGATTGTACACCTGCCCTTCCCAGGTGAAGGCATCTTTGCCCGCAAAGTAGCCGTCGGAGACGAAAGCGTGTACGGAGTGCCGGCCGCGCATTCCGGCCGGGAGCGGGCCGAGGAATTCCGGGGCGGAATCAACGGCCTCGTTCAGGTACTGCCAGTAGGGTGATTCGTTCGCCAGCGACGCGTCGCCGTAGCGGACCGACTCTTCGGGGTACATCCGGCTGCCGGCGTCGCACGGCGAGGCGGCGGGGATCAGAGGTGCGGCGTAGTTGTATGAGCTGAAAGGGGAGATGGGAAATGTGTGCGAATTCTGATATCCCGGCCGGCCGCGTTTTGGGGCACGGTAACAACTCAGGAACTGGGCAATGCCGTTCGATCCGGTGCTGTCGGCGGCCTTGTTGTTGGGGCAGTAGAAGAGTTCGGGGTTCGCACCCACGTACTTGGGGTACAACGCGCCGATATTGACCAAGGCCCAGTCGTGCCTGTCGTCGCCGGAATACCCGAGGTAGTACTTGCCCTCCATCAGTGAGAACCGAAACGAGCCGGCCCACGGCAGGACGGTCTTGTGATCGGCGGAGTACGTTGAGAGGGCGATTCCCTGCTGCTTCAAGTTGGAGAGGCAGACCGTTGCCCTTGTTTGCTCGCGGGTTCGAGCCAGCGTGGGCAGCAGGACAGCGACCAGCAGGGCGATGATCGCAACGACCACCAGAACCTCGATCAGCGTGAAGCCGGTCAGGGTTCCGGCGGCTTTGCGCGAAACCCGATCAAGAGTTGACTGCAGCATGGCCGCTCACCAGGCAGGATGTTCAGCCCATCGACCACATCCTACATCGTTTTGGCTCAGTTGCCATCAGGTTTTTGCGATCTCCAGTCTTTCAAGGACGGCATCGATTGAAGTGCCACTGATCCGGACGGTCTTTCGCGGCGAGCCATGGCCGGTCTGCACCATAACCTGCGAGGTCCGCAGGCCCATTGTCTTGGCGAGCAGTGTGCAAACCGCGACGTTGGCGGCGCCCTTGTCCGGGGCCGCCGCGACGGTGATCTTGAGCGCCCCGTCGAGTTCGCCCACAATCCTGTCGCGGGAGGATTTGGGGACCACCTTCACGGGTAAGAGAATATCGTTGCCTTGTCGGCGGATCTGAATCATGCCCAACAGCGTACTACGCCAGGCTGGGCGGGTCGAGGAACTCGTGATCCGGGTCGATGTGCCGGTCCCAGTGGGTCATGGCCAACTGGTTGCCGAGCTCCCGCGTGTGCTCGAAGCCGGCCATCACGCCGATTCGCACAACCAGCGCCAAGACGGCCGCAACCGCCCCAAAGCAGCCTTGGGCAATGCGCACTCTCGCCCGCTGCCACGGCGTCAGATTCGGCCTCATGCGCAGCAACCGGCTTGCGGCCTCGGAAGCCCGGGCGACCCGGCGGAGCATGCGCAGCGCCCGGCTGTTGGCACGGCGCTGCAGTCCGTGGGGCAACGGCTGATTCTTGAGGAACATCAGGCCGGCGTGGACCGTACTGACGCGGCGAACCTGTTCGGCGCATCCGGGACAGAGCCGGACGTGTTGGGAAAGGCGGCGAGGCAGCGCACCACCGCTGCCCGACCACTTGAGCAGGTCCGGCCTGCTGCAGGCTGAGAAGGGAAGGCCCTCTTGCGAGATGTGTCCGGGCCTTGGAGATATGTCACTGAAACGCCTCATGGATTTGCCTCCCGTCCAACCATTTCCGCAAGCCGCAGGATGGCTTCCCGGCGGTACAGTCTGGCGGTGCCATTCCGTATCCCAAGGATCCTGGCGACCTGGGAGTAGGGCAGTTCGGCCAGTTCGCGTAGAACGATGACGTTCCGCAGATGTGTGGGCAACTGGCAGATCGCCTGCCTCATCTTGTCAATCATCTCTCTCTGATCGAGCCCCATGGGTTGAGATCTGTCTTCGCTGTGTCGCCGTTGGACTTCCACTACGGCGGGCCAGCAGGCCCGGTGGCGTTGCCTGGCGCGCAGGATTTCGATTCCCGCGTTCGACACTGCTCGGTAAAAGTAGCCTGAGGGGTTGGCCCCCATGCCATTGCATCCTCTTGCCGTCAGCCGACAAATCGCGGTCTGATAGGCGTCCAAAACATCCTGTTCCGAGCCCAACATCCGCCACAGCAGGGTGATCACAGCCAAGCCGTGTTTTCGCATCAGGCTCAGAATCCACTGCTGGTCGTCGGCGACGTCAGCCGATGTGAGCCCGGCCACGACGGCACGAAGCTCCAGCGGTAGGGCTGTGGAAGCGACGCGAGCCATAGGAGTGCACTCCTGTCCGTCTAATTATGACGCAGGTCTTATCCCGATGTATAGCTCCGAGCGCGAAAAACTTGCCTATTTGGAGAAAAACGCACATGGCGAGGAGGGAGAGCCCAACATCGGGGATGGTCAGGCTTCTTAGGGTTATGTGAGGCGGGAGCTTCAGCCGGAATATGGACCGGCGGGTGGGGCAGACCGCTCGGCCGGGCATTCGGCTGGCCGAAGCCGGAGGAGCCCGTGGCTTAATTGGGTACCAGTCCCCAAGCGGGTCATGCCCAGTGGCCTGATATCCGGCAAAGCGAAGGGCTCAGAGCTACATCTGGGGGGTGCCAAGTGTCCGAGAGCTTGAGTCCCATTGGAAACACGGTGGTTCAGCTGGTTGACGGCTTGCTGGCACGAGCGATCAGCCGCAAAGCGAGCGACATTCATTTTGAGCCGTCCGAGGGGGGTATGTGGGTCCGATATCGCTTGGACGGGCTTCTGCACGAGATGGACAGACTTCCGGCCGGGCTGGCGGAAAACGTCATCGCCCGGCTGAAGGTCATGGCGGGTCTCCTGACGTATCGGATGGATATCCCTCAGGAGGGGGCATTCCAGGCCCAAGGGCACCTTACTGGCGGCCTACCCCCCATTGATGTTCGGGTAGCCACATTCCCGACCGTTCGGGGAGAGAGAGCGGTTGTCCGGTTGATCTACACAGTAGGACAGGTCAGTGCCCTGGAGGATCTTGGCTTCTCAGATGAAGTGGTGGCGGAATTTCGTAAAGCCGCAGAGCAGCCGCACGGTCTGATTCTGGTCACCGGCCCGGCGGGAAGTGGTAAGAGCACAACCTTGTATGCCCTTGCGCGCCATATTCTGTCCGCCACGCCGGGCCGAAGCGTGGTCAGCCTCGAGGATCCGGTCGAGCAACGGGTTGACGGGATGGCCCAGATTCAGATCCAGCCCCATGGTGAGTTGGATTATGTGCGTGCTATGCGCTCGCTGCTCCGGCAGGACGTCGAGGTGTTGCTGGTAGGCGAGATCCGTGACGCCCAGACTGCCCGCGTCGTGATTGAGGCGGCTCTGACGGGTCACCTGATCATGAGTACGCTGCACAGCGGGGATCCGGCCGAGGCCGTTGTCCGGCTCCTGGAAATGGGCATCGAGCCTTACCAGATTGTCGGAGCGTTGTCGCTGGTCTTCAGTCAGCGGCTGGTTCGGCTGGTTTGCAGTGCGTGTGGGGGCCGGGGGTGCGAGTCGTGTGCGGAGACAGGCTACCTTAGGCGCACTGCCTGCGGTCAGATCGCGGTGATGGACGAATCGATTCGTCAAGCCATTCTCGATCATCGCCCGGTCGGGGAGTTGAGGGGCGTCATTGCCGCCGATGGAGCTGATCTGGCGGCGGATGCGCGAAGGCTGATCGAGCAAGGGCGGACGACGGTTGATGAGGCTCGACGCGTGCTCGGATCGCTTTTCACGTGCAACGAATCTGAAAAAAGGTCGCCGGTGCGACACTGACAGCGGGCCGGCGCGACGGGGAGAACAAGAAATGCCCTGGTTTGAATACGAAGGTTTGACGCCCGGCAGAACGGCCATTGCCGGACGTGTGGAGGCCGCTCATCGCGAGCGGGCCCTTGAGGATCTTGCTCAGATGCGGATCGAGGTGCGGGAACTGCGCGTTGCCGAGCCCCCGCCGCGAGGCCGTGCGGCGATCAGTGAGGACGATCTTGTCTTTTTCAACGAGCAACTGGCCTCGCTGGCGGAGGCGGGCATTGCTCTGGACGACGGGCTGGCTCAAATGGCTCGGGATGTGGAATCGCCCCGGCTGCGGGAGTGGATCAACGCCCTGGTGACCGACCTGCGAAGCGGCATCCCGCTTGACCGGGCCATCGCCGCGCGCGAGCAGGGTTTGCCGCTTCTCTACAGTCGGGTGATTCGGGCCGGCATCGACTCGGGCGAGCTGCCGGCCACGTTGCTGAACCTCAATCAGCACCTGCGGCTGGCCGGCAATGTTCGGCGACTGGTGTGGGAGGTCGTCAGTTATCCTCTGCTCGTTGCGTGCATTGCCCTGACGGTCATCTCGGCATTCTTTCTGCTTGTTGTACCGCAGATGAGAGAAATCTTTGCTGATTTCGGGACCGCGCTGCCCGCCCTTACCGTTCTCCTGCTCCAGATTGCCGACCATTATTTCCTCTTACTCATAGGAACCGGCTGCGCGGCGGCAGTCCTTGCGGCGACGTGGACGAGCCTGAGGTTCTCCGAGAGCGGCCTGTCGCTTCGTGAAGGTATCGTGATGTCCATTCCTGTCATTGGACGCGTATACCGAGCGTCTCTCATCGCACGATTCCTTCGCTGCGTTTCGACCGCGGTGGCCACGGGTATTCCTCTTCCCCAGGCGATGCGTCTTGGTGGCGGTGCAACCGGTTCGGTGCGCCTGGCAGCGGATGCGGAGCGTCTGGCGGCCGAAGCGGAGAAGGGGCGGTCGGTCTTCGTCGCCAGCCAGACGGCCCGCATCATACCGCCGTTGTTCGGTTTCTGCGTCCAGGTGGCGGTGGGCCGGGACGCGCTGCCAACCGCGATCGGCCAGCTCGCCAGGTCATACGAGAACCGTGCCCTGCATGCTCAGTCGATGCTTCGCACCCTGCTGTTTCCGCTGCTGGTCATTGTGTTAGGAGGGTTCCTGGCGTTGGCGATCGTGGGCATGTTTCTTCCACTGGTGACATTGATCAACTCCGTCGGGGCCGGCGGCGCTTGAGGTGAGAATGTGATACCGGAACTGATCATCCTGTTGAGCGTAGCACTCGGATGCGTCGCCGCGATCTTCCTACTGTGGCAGGCGGGGACGTACGTTGTGGCCTGGTTCCGGCGGCCGGCGGTGGAGCGAATCGTGATCAGCCAGATCGCCGGCGTGTTGCGTCAGAATCTGCCGCTACCGATGGCGCTGTCGCTGGCCGGCGATTCCGAGCAGGGCATGGCCCGCACTCACCTCAAGCGAATCTCCAAGCTTCTGTCACAGGGAGCCTCGCTGTCAGAGGCAATGGAACTGGGTTATCGCGAGTGCTCATCGCTGGTCGTGAGCCTGGTGGCGGCGGGAGAGAAGGCCGGCCGACTGCCGGCGGCGGTGGAGCAGGCCGAGGAATACCTGATCAGAAAGGCGCGTTGGCGACGGCTGTTCGATGTGCCGTTGGGACTCTATGTTGTGCTTGTTCTCTCGCTCGCCGGACTCATGGTCAGTGGAATCATGGTGGCCATCATCCCCAAGTTCAAGACCATATTCGCCGATTTCGGAACCAAGCTGCCCGAAGGTACCGTGACACTGATCGACATTTCGGAATGGTTTGTGGCGGGCACGCCGCCAGGCTGGCTGCTCGTATTCCTGGTTGCCGTTGCCTGGATCGTGCTGCGGTTTTGGAAGATCGAAGGCCAGTCGGTAGCGTCGAGAATCGGTGAGGCCGTTCGCTCAAATCTGCCGGGGGTCCGGCGCGTGGAATTTGGGCGAGGGCTGGCGGAAATGCTGCGTCTGATGCGAACCGCCGTGGCCGGCGGGATGGATCTGGCGACAGCCGCGCGGCTTGCTTCGAGTCTGAGAGTCAACCGCGGTCTGTGCGACCGGATGCGGTGGTTTGCGGATTTGCTCGAAGCCGGCAGTAAACCTGCCGATGCCTGCCGCGTCTGCGAGCTGGGGCCGGTGTTGTCGACCGCCTTAGCCGCGGGAACGAGGTCGGGCAACATGGACGCTGCTCTGCGGTATGCCGCCGATTATCACGGGGCCCTATTGTCGCGGTGGTGGATCATGCTCAACTCGGTCGCATGGCCCTGTTGCACCGTCGGCTTGGGTTTGATCGTCGCGTTTGTCGTGAGGGCTCTGTTTGAGCCGCTGGTCGAGTTGATCCGGTCGGTTTGTGGCGGAGAGATGGGCTGATGCGAAGTCACAACATGACAATCCGGCTTCGAGGGTTCAGTGTCATCGAGGTGACGGTCGGCATCGTGCTGCTGGGCATGATCGTCGCTTTGTCGTCTCAGGCGATATTCAGCTATCAGAGAACACGTAATGAGTTGATTGACCGGCAGGCACTCATCTGGGCGGCCTCGGCGCAGCTTGAGCGAATTGCCGCCGGGGCGGCGCTTGACTCGCGTCCGCCGGGCGGGTTCCTGCCGGAGGGCGTCTCACTGTATGCCGAAGCCGAGCCCGGCAGAGGAGATTGGTCGGGTTTCACCCGCGTTACGGTGACGGCCACGGCCACCGTGGCCGGCGGAAAGAAACTCCGCGAACAAATCAGCAGATTCATCCCCGCGGAGGACAAGCCATGAGGAATCGATGCCGCAAGGGTTTCACCCTGATTCAGATGGTCGCCCTTTTTCCCCTGCTCTTGGTGATCCTGGCGATCGGCCTTCAGGCTGAAAGGCGAATCGTTCAGGCACAGGTCTTCGAAAGCCGCATGCTTTCGAGCCAGGCAATGATGCGAGATGTCGTTCGCCGTTTTCAGGCGGACGCCCGTTTTGCCGATGAAGCCGTGGTTCGTCGCGGCGGTGAGGGGATTGCCCTCGAACTGGCCCGCGGCGGTGACAGGATCATCTACCGGTGCGTGAAGAACCGGGTTGAACGAACGGAGCATTCGGCCGGCGCGGACCCGATCCGCTATACATGGGACCTTGAACGCGTGCTTGCCGATATCAAGCACGAGAGTATCGGTGATTCAAGAGGCGTGGTCTGGCTCTTGTTTGACTGCCAGTTGCCGATGGGCGACGGGTTCTACGTCGACCGGCATTTGGCGATGGCCGTCAGGGTGGGCGAAGGGGGTGCCTCATGAAAGGGCCGGCAAGTCGTTCTGGGTTCGCACTGGTTGTGGTCGTGGTGTTAACAGCTCTGACGGCGGGTTTGCTGTCCATGCTGACTCTGTGGGCAAACTATCGGTATCGTGAGGTACAGTCAGAGCGGCTCCGACAGGCGGCGCACGCGGTCAGTGACAGCGCCGTCGCCTATGCCAGATCACATCTCAGCGAATGGAAGAGCAATCCGCCCGTGGACCGCATTGTGTTGGAGGTGGATTCGCTGGTTCCGGCCGGCATGTCCGCATCGGCGTCGGTCGTTCCGGTCACGGAGGGCGGTCGCCGTGTCTGCCGGATTTCCAGTCGGGTGGAAGGCGGGGCTCTCTCCTCGGGCGACACGGTTGACCTGCCGCTTGGGCCCGCGCCGACAACATCATCGACGGCGACGTCGTTTACCCGGGTCAGGGAAGAAGCCCCGCCTGAAACCCCGTGATCTGAGCGCGGCTTTGCATGTCTGTTTCGGGGCGGCTCTTGCCAATTCACGGAGGGGGGCCTGGGGCTACATGGCGGCGTCCAGGGAGGCCTGAAGATCGCGCTTGCTTCTGAGGCCCACGAAGCGTTCCTTGACCTCGCCGTTCTTGAATAGGATCACGGTGGGAATTGCACTGATCGCGTAGCGGGTGGCCAGCGACGGGTTGGCATCGGTATCGACCTTACCGACCTTTGCCTTGCCGACGTTCTCATTGGCCAGTTCATCGATGGTCGGCCCCAGGGCTTTGCAGGGCATGCACCAGTCGGCCCAGAAATCGACCAGCACCGGTTCGGTGGCCTCGAGGACCTCCTGCTGGAAATTATCTTCGGTAAAGGTCTTGGTATTTGCCCCGGCCATGATTGATCCTCCATGTCCTTTTTCCGGCTGGTTCGTCGTAAAACGGTCAGTAGACTCGTTGTCGGAGATTCTAGACCCCGGTTGTTCGAGCGTCAACAACTCGATAAGTGCTCGTTTCGAATTGCGGGCGTGTGAGCTGGGATAGCCCCTGTCGGTTGGCCGACATATACTTGAGGAGAGCTCGAGGGGTCGCAACGATGCTTAAGAGCGATCAAGGTTTCAGGATATGAGACTTCATGAACGTAAGTATCTTGGCGTCCTGATCCTGACCACGGTTGCGTTGGACCTGTTGTCGCCGGCGTGCTGCCGCGCGGACGCGTTTGTCAGGATCCAGGGCGACCAATTCGTCTTGAACGGCCAAGTTTACAAGCTGAAGGGCACGAACTATTACCCGCAAAACCACATGTGGGCGGACATGTGGAACAGTTGGGATTGGCCGGAGATCACCTCTGAGGTTGACCGGATGCGCGACCTGGGGTTGAACTGCGTCCGCATCCTGGTTCCTTATAGTCGCGGCGGCTGGAACGGACCAGACATCCCGGCCGACCGGCTCCAGAAACTTGAGGACATCGTCAACCTGATGGGCGACCACGGCATCCGCGCGGTGGTGACCCTTTTCGACTGGGAGACGAGTTTTCCGGCCTCCGGCAGCTCGACGTGGAACAATCATCTCACCCACATGTGGAAAATCGTAGACCGTTTGAAGAATAATCCGTTCGTTCTGATGTGGGACGTCAAGAACGAGCCCGACCACCCGAGCAACTACGGCTCGTGCGACTGCAACCCCGGGGCATGCGGCGATTGGGACTGCAACCCCAGCAGTCGGGACAAGATCGTGAGCTGGCTGGAGCGCATGTGCAATGCCGTGCGGTCAAGGGATACCAATCACCCGGTCTCGGCGGGGATGCGTTGGTGGAGAAACCTGCCGGATGTGCTCAGCTTCATCGATGTGGCCATATTTCACTCTTACTGGCCCAATATCGGCACTGAGGAGATTCCGGAGACCAAGGGCTTGCTGGGGTCGAACCAGAAGCCGATCCTGGTTGAGGAATGGGGCTGGCCCACAAACCCCACGCCCTGCAACCGAGACGGCCAGTTGATCCATGACTACAACGAGGCGCATCAATACAGCGTTTACGTCAACCATCTCACGGCGTTTGAGGAACATAACATCGCCGGCGGCCTGCAGTGGATGACTTTCGACGCGAAGCCTTACACAACCGACCCGAACGAGAGCTTCGAGAACTACTTCGGCCTGTGGAAATACGGTTACGCGTTGAAGCCCGCCGGGATCTACTACCGCGAACACTATCCGGTGATGCGGTTCCCCGGCACGCCGCCCGGTACGGTGACCCATTTACGGCTGCTGCGTAGCGGACGAGGTGTCGAGGTGAGCTGGACCAACCCGGCGGATGGGGATTTTGCCGGAACGATGATCCGGTTCGCGGTTGCTGCCGCGCCGGCCCTGCCTACGGAGGGCATTCTGCTGTGCGATTGTCCGGGGGCCGCCGGCTCATCGGACAGTTTCATTCAGAGCGATCCTCCCCGCGGTCTCGTATTCTACAGTGCGTTCGCCTATGACACCGGAGTCCCGAGCTATGCGGCGCCGGTTTCAGCATCCATCTGGGTATCCGCGCCGGGCGATTTCGACGGTGACGGGGACGTCGACCAGGTTGATTTCGGGCACCTCCAGACCTGCTTCAGCGGGCCGTTCGTGCCGCAGACCAATCCCAACTGCCGTAATGCGATGCTGGACTACGACAACGATGTCGATAATGGGGACTTCGCCATTTTCCAGGCATGTTTTAGCGGATCGGACGTGGCGGCCGATGCGAGTTGTGGAGATTGACCGATCTACGCGATCACCGTGTCAAGCCCATCCGGGCGCAAAACAAAGGGACGCGGGATACCACCCGCGCCCCTTCTCATTCAGGTTAAATGACCCAGGTTTGGTCTATCGCCTCAGCGGCGGCGGCGCAGCGTGGGGACAGCGCCCAGGAGCAGCAGACCCAGGGTCGTCGGCTCGGGGATCGACTGGAAATAAACGTTGTCGTAGGCAGCCTGCGACCAAGCGGAACCGCCGCCGAGCTTGATCCGGTCGATTTCCCAATAATCATTGGTCGCCGGGTTGATGCCGAGAATAAAGTCGTAGTAGTTGGCACCGGCGTAACCGCCCCAACCGAGCCGGAGCCACTGATCCTGCGCAGAACGAGTCGCGTTGTAATTCAACGAGCGGAACCACAATTCGACCGTGCCGGGGTTGTCCGGCGTATTGTACTTGATCATCAGCTCGATCTCGGCGAACTGCGGGAACTCCCAGTCCGGCACGCCGGGGGTATTCAACGAGGGCAGATAGTGACTGCCGAGGTTGGTCGCGCCGTCGAGCGTGCTCCGTTCCAGCCTTCGGCCGCCGCCGCCCTGCCACTGATAGTTGTCCCATTGGTCCTCGGTTCCGGGCCGGGGGTTCGGCAGCCAGGAGTCGCCGAAACGCGTTCGGGACGGCGCATTGGCGGGCCAACCGCCTTGGTCATCGCCCTCGAACCAGACTTCGTGGGTCGTGCCTGCATACCGGTAGCCCATACCGGCCTTGCGGATGCCATTGATGTTGCCGGCATCCGTCCACATCTGCGTTGTGTAGATGAAGCTGTTGGTCGGCTGCGCCAGCGTATGCCAGGATGCCACGTTGTCGCCGGTGTACAGGCGATTGCCTTTGGGGTACGGCGTGCCACTATACGGCCCGTTTTTCTGCACCGTGCCCGCGTTCCAGTCGGGGTGCGGCTGTCCTACCGTCCCGTCCTCGAAATCCCAGGTCTTCACATAGACCGGGGCGGCCATGGCCGAGCTTGCGAGCACGAACCCGCAGCACAACAGTGCAATGATGCCTTTCCTCATTTGGACCTCCTTCTCTTCACAAGATCTGCTTCTGAACCTTTTCGCCGCCATGATAACGAGAAACAACGGATTGTTTTCGAGGAATACCGCCTTTCAAACGCCAAGGTCTGCCTTGGGCCTGCTCGCATGAACCTCGCGTTAACACCACATCTGACAGGAACGGATCGCCTACCAACCATTTCCATCCGATCAGCACGACAATGGCTCGTGCCGTGAACGCATCAGCGATTCCGATTGCGGGCGATTCTCGGGGAAAGCTTTTCCGACCTCCTCGAGATGGCGGTCCGCCAGACCGGCGGGCAGGCCATTCGCCTCTGACGTGTAATTTACCCGCAAACCGGTTTCAGGTCAAGCTCTTTTTGGCTACTAAAACATTTTAGTTTTGATGTTCCGGACAGGGTCGCGAGCCTTTGGGGGCCGCAGGTTGCACGAGCTCTGCCGGAGCCCATACCCATACACGGATCACCCGGGCGCTTTCGCAGGCGCCCGACGCCGGCGGCGGATGAGCCGGTTTCACAAAACATTTTCGGACAAGTCTTTACGGCAACCTTGCCCATCGATGTCGGGAAGCCTGTTCGCATCTTCTGATAAGGGCGGCTCATCCGAACCTGCCATCGCGATCAAGGCCGACGGCAGGCCGCCTGCCAAGACCCGGCCGGGAAAACCAGGACACCCCATTTGGTGAAGCCGCCCGATCCTTTGCCTGGGACGGGCCCGCCGTGCCGGAACCCCATGGCTCAGATCGTGAAGCAAGCCGAGCCGCCCGTAGAAACCGGGAGGCTCGGCTTGGACACAGACAGAAGGGAGGATGAAACTTGTGCCCCGTCAACCGCATGACCGCCAACCAGTGCCAGGGGGCGACTCGCGCCGCTTCAATCGCAGTCCTTGTCCGCTGGAATGCCGGGACCCGAAGCGCAAAGCATCCAGAGCGCCAAGTCATTGGCATCAACGTCCTCATCATTATCGCGGTTATAGCAATCGCAGCGGCAAGGCGCATTCGGTACGCCGCCATCCTGACCGGTGAAGCACATCTGGATGACGGCAAAGTCCGTCTGATCGACGTCGCCGTCACCATCAGCATCCGCAAACGGGTCGTGGCAAGTTCGGCAACTGCAGTTGATGGAGTCACAATCGGTTCCAATACCCTGGAACTCGCCGGGGCACTGGTTTTGAGCCACCTCGATACATCCAGAAGGCATGCAGCAGGCACCCTTAAACGGCTTGTCCGGATTGTCCTCGACATAGAGGCTGTAAGCGCCGTTAACAAGATCGAGAACCAGAGCGTAGACTTTGTCCAGCCCAAAGGCCAGCGCCACAACCTGGTTTTCGTTAATCGAGTCGGTTGGATGGGCGCTATGGGGCCGTCCCATGTCGGTCCTCGTGAGGACAGGCGTGCTGCTTGTGTCGACCTCCATTTTGTATACTTCTCCCACCAAGCCCCATGGGCCTGCGAAAGTGTAGTTGCCGTCACCGGGCTTCTTGCTGTTGGCGATCTGGCCGCCGATTGAAAGCCAAGCCGAGCCTCCGGAGTTGGCCGCCAAAGCGGTGATCCAATAGGGTCCGCCATTTCCGACACCGCTTGTTTGCGGATCGTTATCGTTGACGTGCCAACTCAGGTTTCCGCTCATGCTGAGAAAGCCCTCGTTGTCCCGGTGGTAAAGCCCGAGGTCGCCAATCATGTCGTTCCACCACATCGTCATGATATTGGTGCCCTGCTTGACCGGATCCGGATCGGCGTACCCGGTCCCCCGGCCGCCGGCCCAAAGCCTTCTGCTAACCTTGTCATAGGCCGTCGCCGTGCACCAGTCTCGTCCCCAGCCGGCGTCGGCCACTGCCCCGGGGACATCGAAGGAGCGATGTGCGTTCCAGCGGATGGCGTCCGCAACCCACCTGGCGCCGCCGAGGCCGCCCAACACCGTGAAGTAACTCGCGAAATCACTGCCAATGCCGGTGCCCACGTATTCGAAATTGAGCATTCTGTTGGGTTGTTCGGCACCATCGGTGCCTTGAGGATCCAAGGAGGCCAGGGGAAACTCCTCGACCTGGGCTGTCACAAGATTGTACCGCCACAGAACGTGTTGCTTCCAATAGGCATTGCCCGTTCCCCAGGTTGCACCTGCGAACCACCAATAGGGATATCCGTCGCCCCCGACCGTCAAACCGCCGATTTTGTTGACCCATTCGCCGTTGGTACTCGTCACAAGGGGGCTGTATTCCTTGATGACATCAACCGAGCCGTCCGCATTGAACCGCAGGATCCGGCTCACGGTGCCTGCGGCGTAAGCGAAGCTGACCTCTAACCAGTTTTGTAACCCGTATACCTTTCCGTCACCAGCCAAGACAAGCTTAGTAACGGCGCCCGGCAGGTTCTCGTCGACACCTGAGCCGAACGTCGCGGGCGACAGATCTATGTCAATGCGGCTGCCATCGGTATTGAAAATGGTCACGCCGCCCGGGCTACTGCCGTTGTTATTGAGATTCGTGCAAGCGGCATACACCCGGCCTTCGAGATCAACCACCATGCTATTCACTTTTACCCGGCGTATGTCACCCCAAGTGTGGTAGTTCGATAACGGCCGATTGAGCACGCCGTTGGTCGCGGGCCAAGGCGTATCAAAGGCCTTGAAGCCGGAGCTGTCGACATAGGTCCATGACTCCTGACCCCATGCCGGAACGACGAGATACAAGACGGAACAGCCAACCACCAGGACTTTGGCTTTTGCCAGAAAACCCAATTGCATGCATCAGCCCTCCCACTTTATCAGTGCCGTCGCACTTCGCGCCCTTTGGCCGACCCGATCGCCTCCGGGTGCTGTGCTTGAGATGACGATCCGCCGGCTGTCCAACAACAACCTCAGTTAGGAACCTTACGATGAGTCGGCCGGGCTTCCGGCCTGTTCCACAACAGTACAGGTTAGCCGCTTTTGCCTGTTCCGTCAAGAGTAGATTACGTTCTAAAACATTTTAGTTAAGGATTGGGGGGCGTGTCAAGCGAAACCAAGAGCCTGGGAGGCCTGCAGAATATCCACTTTGGACAAACCTGTCACGACGCGCGGGAACATGGGACCGCGCCGTCATGAACCCTTAGCCGTGTTCGCCCAATGGGTTGCGCGTGTTGGCCCGCGTTTGTCCGGAAGGCCGAGACGCGCGGGCCGGCATCGCAGGGCCGGGCGGCAAGAGGCGGTGGAAAGCAAGCTACCGATGACGTCGCCGCGTAGCTGCCCGGGATCCGGATTCGGCCGGGGCAAGCGGGCACTGCCCAATCGCGCGTCAAAGTGTCTATAACTCCGGTCGCCGGTCGGCCGGGGCAAGCGTTGATGTCCGGCGCCTGAAACGATAGAAGTATGGGATAGGAGATGAGCGATTGGCGGGCATCCGCGATCGCCTGGGGGTTTCGGATGTCCGAACCACATGCCGATGTGAGAGTCAGTCACCGGCCCGCGCCGCGGACCACGTTGGCTCACGTAGCCGAGCGGGCGGGGGTCTCGATCGCGACCGCCTCACTGGTTCTCTCGGGGCGTGAGGAGTATATCAAGCAGTTCCGAGCCGACACGGTAGAGAAAGTGCGTCGTTGCGCCGAACGGTTGGGCTATCGGGCCAACCTGTTTGCGGCCGGGCTGCCGACCAAGACTTCGTTGTTCTTCTTACTGGTCATCCGGGATTTTGGCGGCTCACAGGACCCCAGCAGTTGGCACCTCTGGGCATTCGAAGGCATGCTGCTCGCGGGAGCGATGCGGACGGCCACGGACGAGGGTCTTTACCCCGTGGTAGCAGCCATCGACCCGAGCGATCCGGAAGCGGGTATCGCTACGGTGGAGCGAATCATCGGCGGGGGGGTGCTTGGCGCCGTCGTCCGGACGCCGAACCCCCCGTTGGAGCGGCTGATCCGCTCGCGTCTGAAAGCAGCACAAAGGCTGGTAGTTGTGTTCCCTCACAAGCTCTCGGCCTGGCCGACAAACGCGATCGACGTAGATAACAGGGCGATCGGCGAAACCGCCGGACGGCTGCTCATTAGTCGTGGGAGGAAAAGACTGGCTCTAGTATGCTACAAGAGCATCAGGGACATTCACCGCCTGCGGCTGGAAGGCTTCAAGCGCGCCGCCGAAGAAGCGGGGGCAACAGTAAGGATCATTCAGCTACCTCTGGCGGTGAACGAACAGAGCGCCGCCGGCACCGTGGCTTCGCGAATGAAACGGGTGGCGGCCGACGGGCTGTTTGCCGTGGATTCCGTCTCTTCGGTGGGATCGCTGCTCGGCCTCGTGAGATGCGGGATGAAGCCGACCGAGGATTTTGATCTTGTCGGCTGCGACTGTTCTTTGTGGCGCAACGAACCCATGCCCGCGATCACCACCGTGGACGTGTCATGGGAGGAAGTGGGGATCCTGGCGACGAAGAAGTTGCTCGAGATGTCACAAGCAGGCACTTCGAGGTTCAAGACCATCGTGTTGCCTCCCCGAGTCACGCCGGCGGGTACCTGTCCGGTGCCGGACGGTTTTCACCCCGTTTCCGCGAGCAAGTGACGCCAACCGGCGCTCTTATGCGGCTCCGTACAAGTCCCCGATGAGTAAAGACCTATCAGAAACCAACTGCCTGGCACATTGGCGAATTCCCTTTGACCGACGCTGCGTCCTCGCATAGTCCTGGAATATCGCTAACAAGCGGGCGGTCGACGCGGACCTTATCGGACAGGTCCATGACTTTACTTCGGGAATTCAACCCATGACAGACGTTGGCCGATGCAGCAAAAGCCTCAGTAACGACCACGGAAGGCAGACTCCGTATGCGCCCTGCCTTGGCTGTTGCCATGGCAGCGGGTCGTCCGACCCAATGACCCATCGATCGAGCGCGTCGTAGGTGCGGGGCAGGTTTTTTCGGAGCGGGTGATGGCGCGTAGCGTTGTCCGCACGTTTGGTGCGGCCGTTGTAACCCTGGGTGTCTGGCTCAGCGGGTGTTTGTCCGTTGGGCCGGGCTCGGTGTATGCGCAGTGCCCGCCGTACTGGGACAGACTCGGTACCGGAACGACGGCAGCCATCTACGCATTGGCGGAGTATGACGGGGCGATCTACGCAGGAGGGTGGTTCACGACGGCGGGGGGGCAAGAGGCATATTGCATCGCCAAGTGGGACGGGACGAGCTGGTCCGCGCTCGATGCGGGAATGAACGGGTACGTCTACGCCTTGGCGGTCTATGACGGAGCCTTGTATGCGGGGGGATCATTCACTCGAGCTGGAGGATCAACGGCCAACCGCATCGCCAGATGGAACGGTACGGCCTGGTCTGCGGTCGGCAGCGGGACAAACAACACGATCAACGCGCTGGCCGTCTATAACGGAGTCTTGTACGCCGGGGGATCGTTCACCACGGCCGGGGGGTCGGCCGCCAACCGCATGGCCGCGTGGGACGGTTTTACCTGGTCCGCGGTCGGCAGCGGCGTGGACAACACAGTAAGCGCCTTGGCTTCGTATGCCGGCGTCCTGTACGTGGGAGGATCATTCACCACGGCCGGTGGGGCGGCGGCCAACCGCATCGCGGGGTGGGATGGTGTGTCCTGGTTCGCGCTTGACAGCGGAGTGGGCAACACCGTAAGCGCTTTGGCTGTCCATAACGGATTGTTGTATGTCGGGGGGGCGTTCACCACGGCCGGAGGAGCGGCCGCCAGTCGCATCGCCACGTGGAATGGCGCAGCCTGGTCTACGGTTGGCAGCGGCGTGAACAACACCGTGAGCGCCTTGGTTTCGTACGACGGCGTCTTGTATGCAGGGGGATCGTTCACCACGGCCGGCGGGGCGGCGGCCAATCGCATTGCCACGTGGGACGGTGTGGTCTGGTCGCCGGTTGGCAGCGGCGTGAGCAGCACTGTCCGCGCCTTGGCGGTGCACAATGGGATCTTGTACGTGGGCGGATCATTCACGTCAGCGGGGGGTCAGATTGCCTATTACATTGCCACATGGAACGGCCCAGGGTGGACTTGGTCCGCAGTCGGTGGCGGCGTCAGCGCCAACGGGACCAGTAGTGCCGTTTATGCCCTGACGTTGTACAACGACGTGTTATACGTCGGGGGCCAGTTCACCACCGCCGGAAGCCTGACAGCGAACCGCGTCGCAAGGTGGAACGGCACAACTTGGGCCGCAGTGGGAAGCGGCACGAACGGCAACGTGAACGCTTTGGCGGTCTATGATGGGGCTTTGTATGCAGCGGGTTCTTTCACCACGGCCGGTGGCCAGGCGGCGAACAACATCGCCAAATGGAACGGTTCGATCTGGTCTGCGGTCGGCAGCGGCGTCGACAATGCGGTCAGCGCCCTGGCAGTTTCCAACGGGGTCTTGTATGTGGGCGGGGCGTTCACTACGGCCGGTGGGGCACCCGCGGACTACATCGCCGCTTGGGACGGTGCTTCGTGGTCCGCGGTCGGCAGCGGAGTGAACAATGCGGTCAGCGTCTTGGCCGACTATGACGGCGTTTTGTACGCGGGGGGTGCGTTCACCATGGCGGGCGGGGCGCCGGCGAGCTACATCGCCGCGTGGGACGGCGCGGGCTGGACGGCGGTCGGCGGCGGCGTGAACAACACGGTTGGTGCCTTAGCCGTACACGATGGAGCTTTGTATGTGGGCGGGACGTTTACCACGGCCGGCGGGTCGGCGGCCAACCGCATCGCCAGATGGAACGGCATCGCGTGGTCTGCGCTCGGCAGCGGCGTCAATAACGCCGTGGTGGCCCTGGGCGTCTATGGTGGGGCATTGTACGCGGGCGGATCGTTCACTTCCGCGGGAGGATCGGCCGCCGCCCGCATCGCCAAATGGAACGGCACTGCCTGGTCTGCGCTGGGGAGCGGTTTGAACAGCACGGTCCGCGCGTTGGCCGCCTATGACGGGGTTTTGTACGCGGGGGGATCCTTCAGTACGGCGGGCGGATGGCCGGCCAACTACATCGCCTCGTGGGCGGAGCACACGGTTTCATTTGCCGCCGGCGGGAACGGCAGCTTGGTCGGCGATACGTTGCAAGTCGTAGGCCAGGACTGCAGCACCACGTCCGTTACCGCGGTCCCCAATGTCGGCTACCACTTCACCGGTTGGACCGGCGATTACGTCGGGAGCGCCAACCCGCTGACACTTACGAACGTCACGGGGGACATGAATATCACCGCACAGTTCGCGATCAACACGTATACAGTGACGTTTGCGGCCGGCGCGCACGGTTCATTGGCGGGCACCGTCATGCAGACGGTCAACCACGGCGACAATTGCAGCGCAGTCACTGCTGTGCCCAACGCCAACTGCAACTTCACCGGCTGGACCGGCGACTACGTCGGCAGCGACAACCCGTTGACCATCACGAACGTCACCGCTGACATGACCGTCACCGCCAACTTCGCAAGCGACACCTACACGGTGACGTTTCTGGCCGGCCCTCAAGGTTCGCTGCTGGGCACGACCGTGCAGACGGTCGACCACGGGGCGAATTGTACGGCCGTGACCGCGGTGCCGAGCGCCGGCCATCGGTTTGCGGGTTGGACCGGCGACTACATCGGCAACGACAACCCGCTGACCGTCACACATGTCACGGCGAACATGACCATTACCGCCAATTTTGGCAGCAGGATTCACACCGTTACTTTCGAGGCGGGGGAGCACGGCTCGTTGCAGGGCGATACCCGCCAAGAGGTTGATTACCTCGCCGACTGCACTGCAGTTACCGCCGTCGCCGACCCCGGGTATTATTTCATCGGCTGGACGGGCGATTATGTCGGCAACGACAACCCTTTGGCGATCACCAGTGTCTCGACGGACATGGTCATCAGCGCCAACTTTGCCGACCATCCTCCTCCAAGTAACGTGCCTCCCGCTCCGCGTCTCGTCGTGGAGATTGCTTCGAACGAACCTGGCAACAACGTTGTGTGCAAGATGGATGATGAACTGTCGTTCCTGCTCCACGTCGGGAACATCGGTGATCGGGACGCGACGGATGTACGAGTGGTGATATCACTGCCGGAAAACGTCGAATTCGTGAACGCGCGAGTGCGAGATGATATCGCGGCGCGCGGTACCCCGGAAAACGCCAGGCTGGCCGATCTCCAGGTCGTTCTGACCATCGGGTCTCTAGGTGCGGGCGAGACGGTCGTGATCGACATGGTCTTGCGGGTCACGTCGAGCGGTCGGGGGATGATTGCGCCCGTCGTATCCTGCGCCGAGTTGCCTGGGGAAACGCCTGCGGGTCAGCCCGCGGTATTCGATGTACGAGCCGGCGGAGGCGCAAGCGCATCAAGGAGCAATTCGGCGGCGGGTTGCGGTCTGATCGGCGTCGCCCCCGCTTTCGCGTTTCCAGGATTCTACCTGCTGCATCGTCATCGTCGTCGGGGCGCCGGCCGCGTCCGTTAGCAAAGCCGGTCGCGATTGGTGCCTGTCGTCACGGGTTAGCGCAATCCGGATCCGTCGGTATCTTCGGACCGGCGAAGCATTGCAGGAATATCGCGAAGTCGTCCATGTCCACATCGTCGTCATAGGGATCGAGTTTGGCGCCCTGGCATTTTGGATCGTTCTGAGGAACAAAGGCCCCGCTGAAGCATTCCTGGAAGTATCCGAAGTCGGCCTGGTCCACGTCTCCGTCGCGATCGAAGTCCGCGACGCCGTACGGTGAACCTGAAGCGGTCGTGGCCGTGGTCGAGTAGAAACGGCTCGCATCCTGGAAGTAGGCGAACGCCGAGTAGTAAACCCGTGTACCGTTCACCAGGCCCGTGTGAAGGAACGAGTCGGTAGCGCCCGGCGACGCGCTCCTGTCGAGCAGCAGTTGTCCGTCGGCAGGCCCCGCGGGGTGCCCTGTCGTGCTGTAGCGAATCACCACGCCGTTGCAGTTGACGCTGGTGGAGTTGGTCCAGTTCAATTGGTTCTGAGCGTTGCCCGGTGTCACCGTCAGCGAGGCAACCGGCGTCGGCGGCTGGGTAAGAAGCATGAAGTCGACGGTAGTCGTCTGGTTTTCGAGCACGGTCACGTTGCTCACTGTCTGGGTCGTGTAGAAGGTCTTCGATGCCTGGGCGCTGTGTGTGCCAACGGGCACGAGCAGCGTATAGGCACCGTTCGACTGGGAGACCGCACTGGGAACACCGGCGACGATCACTGTGGCGTTCGGCAGGCCAGCCCCGAGGTTGTCACGAACGAACCCGCTGATTGTTCCCTTGGGTCCCGGCGGCAGCGAAGACGGCTTGACCGCATACCATTGTTGAGGCTTGTCGCTACCCCAGTACTCCCAAATACAGTAAAGCGCGCCGGTGTCGTCCGCCGCGACCACCGGGGTGACCGTGAACGCGTCCGTCTGGCCGTTCATGACCGATTCCTCGCCCGACCACGCTCCCGCGGTCCATCGTCGGCCGTAGACGTGGAACCCACCTCCGCCCGTCGGTCGGGCCACAACCATGTAGAAGTCGTTCGTCCCGGGCACCCAGCAGACGTCGCACGACCCCGCGTATCCGCCCGCGCTCACATCGATGACCGGTCCGGGCCCGACTGCCGGCGTATAGAGCTGCGACTTGATCCTCTCGTCCTGATCCCACAGCAGCATGACTTGCCCCGTCGCGCTGATGGCCATGTGCTGGCGGACCGGCCACGCACCGCTGTTCAGGTTGATCTGTGGTCCCCAGGAGCCGCTGTATCGCCGCATGGCCATACTGCTGCCGTTCGGGTCGTACGAGCGGTAGACCGAGCCGTCGAGGGGTGACCGGGCCATGCCGAAGCAGTCATATTCGGAATTACTGTGCGATCCGATGTCCGCTTCGGCCGTCCATGTCGATCCGTTGTAGCGGGCGAAATAGAGCGATTTATCGCAGCCGCCGGTCGAGCCCGAGCGGAAGTAGCTCATGATCACTTCGGCGCTGGTTCCCGTGCCGAACGCGGTGATGTGCGGGTGTTTGGCGCAGCCGCCCGTGGCCGACAGCACCTGGGTGAAGGGGAACGATGCTCCCCCGTTTGATGATTTGTACCAGCGGACCTCGGGTTTGTCGTTTTTCTCGCCCCAGGCCCAGTCCTCGAACACAACGTGGATGTCGCCGTTCAGTGCCTCGGCGATCGCCCCGTTAGCCATGAAGTGTGTCCCCGGAAAGACGTCGATCGGGCTGGTCAGCGTGCCTCCGCTGTAGCGGCGATAGCGGATCCGGTTGTTGACATGGTAGATTCCGTGAAAACCGCCGCTGCGAGCCGCCGCGATCTTGGCGGTCTTGACGTCCAACCCCGCCTCGCCCGGCAAGTTAAACAACTGGGCGTTGGACCACTGGGCCTCGGTCGCAGCAGTCAGAAGAGCCATGCACAGTACCGAGATCGGTCCTGCCGGTCGCGTCGCATAGACTCTTGTCATCATCAGAATTCCTTTGCTCCTCAAGGGACCATGCAATACGGGTCGGCCGCAACACCCGGCCCGCTGAAACAGCCCATGAACATGTTGAAGTCATCGACATCCACGTCGTCATCCGCATCAAACAGGCAGTCTGCGCAATTCAGGTCCGGCTGAGGCACAAACGCGCCGCTGAAGCATTGCTGGAAATGGCCAAAGTCTTGCTGGTCGACGTCGCCGTCGCGATCGAAATCGGCCGGTCCAAACGGGCGCCCCGCAGCGGTGGCCCCAGGCGAGTACACATACGTGTCGGAGTGTGCGAACGCCGTATAGTAGTAGGTCACGCCGTTGGTAAGTCCGGTGTGCGGGTATGTGTCGGTGGTCCCGGGCATGGCCGGGCGGTCGATCAGCAGACTTCCGTCATCGGGCGCGGCGGGGTATGCGGTTGTCGAGAAGCGGATCATCGTGCCCGCGAAGTTGCCTGCGGCAGGATTGACCCAGCTCAGGGTGTTCAATGTATTTCCCGCGGTCGCGGTGAAGCTGGTCACCGGCTCCGGCGGCGTCGGAACCAATGAGAAGTCCGCGATTGCTGTTGAGCCGGCTGTTACGCTGATGCCGCTGAGGGTCTGACTGGTGTGCCAGGGCTTCGATGCGGTGACGTTGTAGGTCCCGACCGGTACGGTGGGAATGACGTATGAGCCGTCGGCGGCAGTGATGGCAACGTAGTAGTATCCGGCCGCCGACACAGCGGCTCCCGACAGCAAATGTCCGAAACTGTCTCGAACCGTCCCGGTGATCTGGCCCGTGGGCCCCGGCAACGGCCGAGGCTGCGTGCTGAACCAAGTATTGTAGACGTCCGTCCCGCCCGCTCCGTTGCTGTTCTCCTGCCAGGTCACGGTGATCAGGCCGGCCGCATAGCCGATGTCGGCGTTCAACGATGCGGTTCCTGCCGTGTTGGAGATGTTGCTCCAGTTGCCCCACGATCCGCTTTCGTTGCTGGTGTAGAAGATGTCGCGGTTGTTCTGTGCGTCGGTGAAGGCGTCGGCCGCCACGTGAGCGATGCCTGCTGAATCAACGGCGATCTTCGGGCGGATGCCGCTGTTCAAGCCGCCGGGCAGAGTTGCCGGAGCAGTCCAGGCCGAGCCGTTCCAGACCTGGTAACGGATCGCGCCTTCGGCCTCATAGACGACGTGTACCCGGTTGTCACCGCTTACCGCAATGCCGGGCGTAGCCGGACCTGTTTGGAGTGTGGAGATCTCCTGCCGAGGCTGCCATACGCCCCCGACCCGCCGACGTGCGTTCACGTGGTAACTGCCGCTGATGCGATCCGCCCACACCGCAGTCACGTCGCCGTTCGGTGCCACGGCGATGTTGACGTTGACCGATCCGTACACCGCGCCGCCGGGGGTATTGGAGATGTTGATCGCGGGGTTGAATCCCGAGCCGTTCCAGTCGGCAAAGTATGTGTCGTAGTTGTCATCGGCGTAGATGGCCTCATCCCACGCCACCACCGGGCCGATGCCGTTGCGGGCCGCGATCGCCGGGCGCAGAGATTTGATCGGCGTATTGCTGGCGTTGAGGATCGGACCCCACACGTCGGCGGTCATCTTGCGATACCAGATCTCGATGTTGGTCCCGTCCGGATCGCAGATCCAGGCAGTGTGCAGGTCCGCCCCGTCGGCGGCGACAACCGGCGAATAGCTCTGGGCCGGACCGGTCTGCGAGATCTCCGTTGGGCCGGCGAAGGGGCCGGCCGTATTGTTGGTGTACCAGATGCGGAAGAGAGAGCCGCCGGTTCGCTCGCGCCAGACAACGTGGCAACGGCCGTTCGAGTCGACCGTCATTCGCGGGTCGAGGCTGTCTTCGGACGTTGAAACCACCGGGCCGGGCGTTGTCCAGGCGCAGAGTGATCCTGCGCTGCACAGCAGCCAGAGGCCGGCGACGGCCGTTGTTGATCTGATGCGTCTCATTTTTCTCTTCCCGTCCCGCTGTTCGCGATCACTGGTTCGTGCAATTCACCGCTGGTGGCAGGCCGGTACCGGCCATGCAGCCGAGGAACAACGACAGATCGTCCGCGTCCACGTCCAGGTCACCGTCGAGATTCATGGTCTGGCAGGCAGGCTCTGTCGGCGGCACAAACGCGCCGCTGAGGCACGTCTGGAACAGTCCGAAGTCCTCCTGGTCGATGTCGCCGTCACGGTCGAAATCCACCGGGCTCAAAGCCATTGCCGCCAGGTTCACTCCAACCGAGTACTCGCGGTTGGCGTTGTAGGTGAACGCGGCATAGTACATCCGCTGACCATTGGTCAGGCCCGTGTGAGCAAAGCTGTCACTGCTGCCGATCGCGGCCGGGCGGTCGCATACAAGCACTCCATCTTCCGGACTGGCCGGATAACCGTCTGGATTGGACCAGACGGTCGTACCTCGATAGCTCATGCTGCCGGGGTTTGTCCATGACAGGGCAACCGCGCCGTCGAGCGACTGGGCGGTGAACGACGAAACCGGATCCGGCGAGCCCAGGACCGCAGTCGTGGAATAGAAGACATACCGCTGCTCATTACCATCGACGCTCTTGCGCTCGCACCACACGACGTGGAGCTTGCCGGCCAGGTCCATCACGATGCCCGCCGTGTAGGCCTTCAACGTATTCGGACCCGTGGAGATCATCTCCGAGTACGTGGCCCCGCTGTATTGATACTGGCGGTAATAGATCTCCGTTGAGCCGCTTGCTTGTGCGTAGACGGCGTGCATGGTGTTGGACGCGTCGAATATCGCATCCTGCACGAAGTCGATACCCCAGTTGGCCGGCGCGGTCCAGGTACTGCCCGTCCAGCGAGAGTATCCCTGTCGATTCTCCGAGCCGCCGAAGCGGTCCTGCCAGAACACGTTCGGCAGATCATTGTGGTCGAGGAAGATCTTGGGCGCCTTGCCGTAGTTGCCCGTCGAGAGCTGGTACCACTCGATTGATGGCAGCCACGCCGCCGGGTCGCCGAGGTTGGTGTTCTTCGTGTAATACGCCTGGAAGCCGTTGTTCAGGAAATCGTCGTGCCAGACGACATGGACGGTGTTGCCATCGGCGTCGACCGCAATGTCCGGATCGCATGAGCCGTAGGAAGTACCGGCATTGTTGCGGGTGATATTCTGAATCGGTTGCCAAACGCCCGCCTGACGTTTGCGATACATGATATCGGCCTCGCCGCCGGTGAGGCCGTCCTGGCTCCACACGACGTGCAAATCGCCGTTGCGGTCGCGGGCGATACATGGACTCGTGCAGTTGTTGCCGTCGTTACCTTGGCCGCTGCTGAGCATCGTCGGGCCGGCCCAGGTCGTGCCGTCGAACTCCCAGAAGTAGACGGTGTAAGGCGTGGCGGTGGTGTTATCCACGCGGGCGATTCCCACGACATACACGTGCCCGTCAGGGCTGACGCACATATCCGATTCGGGCTCCTTGCGGTCTGGGCCGGGCAGATCCTGTGGCGTCGTCCAAGTCGTGCCGTTCAGGAAACGATAGTAGATGTGACCCGCGGTCGCCGGTGGCACGGTCGGCGAGTACACGAGGTGGATGCGCCCCGACGCGTCCATCCCCATGCTCGGCTTGCCGCCGGGCCAGGTAATACCCGGGTGGATGGAGTATTCCGGCGTCCAAGCATGCGCCGCGGCGGGCAGAAGCAAACCAATTCCCAGGATACCAGAGACAGTCCTCAGCAGATGCATCGGCGGTTGCCCCTCGGGCATGCCGTGCGAATCGCAGCATCTGCGAGGTGCCGCCATTCGCCCGGCATACTGCGACCTGATCCGCCGTTCGCGCGGCGGTCAGCGATAGGAATAGGAGCTCTCAGCTTGAACGTCCTAAGGCGGACCGCCTTTTTGCGGGCCGCAACCCAAGCGCACCGCGGTCCAGAAACATGCGCGCAAAACGCGCACCAGTCGCGACGGAAAAGACTAAAAGGACCAAGCAACGCTTTGCCCTCCGGTCAGCGCGACCCGAAGACCACGACTCTACTCCAGGATATCTTCGCTAAAACATTTTAGCAAGCCTTTGGGCGTCTTTGGGCGGGATGTGGTTGCGGGGGGTAGGTAGAGGATGTGATCACCCGGCAGGGCGGGGGAGACGCGAGAACGGGCCGTCCCAGCTCGCGTTGCAGCTTCCAAGCGGGGATCAAAAGCCGTCAGGGCGGTATCACGCCGGCATCAATGAGACAGGCGGTAGTCGCCGGTCAAGGGGCGAGCCGCCGGCGACTTTCTACTCACCTGAACACGGCGGTAACCTCAACAGGCGTGGATAGGTCTTCGATGCCGGGCACAAGACGGATATCCTGGCCCAGCAGGTTACCGGGGGCAATCGGCCGGTCGTTGACAAAAACCTCGGTCGGCTTGAGGTCGGCCGGGTGACGGAGTCGCAGCCATACTTCCTTGGGAGGCGTTCGCGTCGGGATCCGGATCGTCGCGGTGATTCGTCCGCTATCGGACTCTGAGTGAATGACCAAACCGGCCGTACCGAAGATCGTCGGAGCGCGCTCGATCCGAATATCCTTTTGATTCTCAAGCCACTGTTTGGGAACGGCTCGCCCGTACCACAGGCGATCGCCGTCCTCCCAGATCATGAGCTGTCGTAGCCACATGATGAAGCGCGACTCGTCGGAAGTCTTGTAAAGCGGCCCGCCGGGCTTGCCCAGCGCCTTTGCCCATTCGCTGAAACAGTTGACATCGGGAAAGATGCTCAGTGCATACGTGTTCCAGAACGCTCGCAGGGCGGCCGGGATCTCGTCGCGGGCCATGTAGACGGTTGCCGAGTCCACCAGGCAGGGTTGAAGGGTCACGCCGCCGTGTTCGAACCAGGTCTGCTCGAAATCCCCAATGTTGAAGCCGGATTGCCAGGAGAAGTAGATGTTGTCCTCCAAATCGTCCAGCATCCAGGTGATCAGGGGGTCGTTCGGGGAGACGACTTCGGCGGTGGCCAGGTGTATCGCGGGGTACAGGGCCTCACGTATCCAGCCTTCGGTCAGATGCCGCCAGTGGAAGACCCGTGAAGGCGTGTAGGGAATGAAGTGTCCGTCGCGCAACCGCACTGCTGCCGCTCGGGTGGTGGCCTCGCGCATGTTGCGCTCGAGGTCGTTGCGGTATTCTTCGGCCTCGACGGCGATACGCTCTGCCTCAGGATGGCCTGCGTCCGCCAGCGCCTGTGCGACGCGCTTCATCCCGAGGTGGAAGTAGGCGTTGGTCGCGAACCAGTACTGGTACTCAACGACGTCTTCGAGCGAGCAAGCCGGCGCCATGCCATGTATCGAAGGCCGGGGAGAGCCTTGCTTGCCCATAGTGCTCTTGCGCTCATTGATCAGGAAATCGCACCCCTTGATGAGTTGAGGCGCGACGCGATCAAGATATCGGCGATCGCGGGTCATGAGGTAGTGGTCGGCGATGCCCCACATGGTGAACCCGTGGTTCATAGCGTACTCGCCGTGTGTATAGGCCCCGGCACTGTGGAACACCCCGTCCTTGGTCGAGAATCGCCCCTTGAGGGGTTCGTGTCCCTGAAACCTGAGCATCGGTTCGATGAATCGCTCCGCCTCGACGTGCTCGCCGCGCATATCCATCGACCGGGCGATCATGACCGTCTCGTTGGCAAAGACACGGTATCCGACGGTGCCCACGCCCTGGTTATACAAGCCGGTCTCCGGATCGCGGTCGGTGGTGATGATGTTGTGCCAGAGGTTGGCCCGGTAGAAGTCCATGATGGCGGTGTCGGGGACATCGAGGGTCATGCCGCGTCCGAGACGGGTCTGCCAGTATTTCATGATCGCCGGCGCCTCGACTTCGTAACTGATCTCGCGAATACGAGTCAGCTCCTGCGGTTCGAGCAGCTCGACAAACGGCGTCTTGAAGTACATGAGGCGCGTCTCGCCGGGCCGCAGTTCGGCCTGCCAACGCAATATTGGATGATCCTCGGGCTCGTCACCTCGCTGGACCGTCCAGCCTGTAATGCCGCCGCCGGACGGCTTGTCGTTGGAAATCACGCCGCGCAGAGCGGTCAGCCCTTCGGGTACCGGCCGGTTGCTCGGACGCTCGATCCTCATCACCCCGTCGGGATCCAAGCTGATCGGCGACTTGTCGTGGACTCGCAGGTTGAGCGTCGCGGTCCGCGTTTGGCCGTCGGTATTGGTGACCGCCAGGCGGCCGAGCAACACTACGGTCTCGTCCCCCTTGCGGGTCACATCGTCGCCGTAGTCGCCGAGCAGAGTGGTCGTTACCAACGAATGCCGAAACTGCATCGGTCCGGTATACCACTCGGCGTGAATGAGCGGCAGATGTCCTTGTTCGAGGCGGCGAATGCATCCTTCGCGATCGCGGCCGTCAAAAGCGGGCTGCTCGCGCGTGTCGAGGAGGTAATCGAGTCGCTGCTGAAGTCGTTGGGTGCCGAAATCGCTCTGGAAGCTCCAACGTTTGGCGTCGCGGCCGTTGTCGTTGTTCAGGCTCATTGCCCAGATGGACCAGTCGCCGGCCGGTGAAACGAAGAATTCCTGCCGGGCGGACGGCACGCCCAGCGGAACCCATGGAGCGGGCTTGAGCCGCGGTATGCCCGCCATAGCCATTTCGCGGGTCATCTCGGGTTTCTCGGTCAGTCGCTGCCGCACCGGACGTCGCCAGTTGCCGGTGGGTGGACCGGGATCGTTGGCCAGCGTCAGGCCGCTTGAGGACGAAGTCACCAATGTGCCGAAATCCGGCAGCCGCATCGCCCCATCCGCAAGCACATCTTGCGGCACAAAGGAAAAGCCGGTCGACCAAGTGTCGCTGCCGAATCTCACCGTCACCCGGGTCAGATCATTGGAGTTCGGGTCGCGGTTATCGGTATATCGCAGGCGCACGCGTACTCCCGACGAGCCACCGGCCTCCTTTTGCGCAGTCCATTTCCGTCCTTCGATCTCGGCGGACCGCGGCGGTGCCAGGCTTTTCATTTCGAGCACCACGCCGTTGATGACGTCGAGCTGTCGGGTGATGATGGCGTCCGTTGCGTGCCGGCTCTCGATGTCGAACTGAGCTTCTCTCCACCGCGACTGCCCATAGGCGGAGAGAACGGCGTCGGACGGCAGGCCTCTCCCTTCGGCCACGACCCGAACCTTGAGCGTTCGCCGATAGGCCGGGGGTTCCTTCCATGCCGGATTCGGCTCCTGGTCCCATTCTTCTTTGACAAGTGGTGGCAACCTGAACACGAGACCACGGCGGGGATCCTTCTCGACGGTCGCCTTGACCCTCACCCAGCGGCCATTGAACGGATCATCGAGACGCATCCACCCGCCCGTGCCGTTGCCCGGCCAGACGCTTCCCCACCACTCGACGCACAGGGACCCGAGCAGCGAATCATCGACTCCACTGAGGGCGATCTCGGACACTTCGCGAGGATTGTCCCATTCGACACCGATGCCGTGGTCGTCGGTGAGCCTAGTCGCAAAGCGAGCCAGGTCGACGGGTTCGCCGACAACGGCTTGTTCAGGACCGACCGTTGCGCCCGCAGCAAGAGGCGAAACGAGGACGACCAGGACTGCGAACCGATGAAGGGGCGCCATCCTCACCATGATGCCTCCCTTGCCGGAATGAATCTCTCAGTGCATACCAAAGCGTTCGGGGTTGAAGAGTTCGACCTCGTCGTCGGCCCAATACGGCAGCAATCCGTCGATGCTCAGCACCTTGAGATTACAGACTTCAAGGGCCCATCCCCGCGTGTCTCCGGAAGCGACGGTCTTCAGCTCCAGTTCGTAGCGGCCGGGGTCCTGGAAGTCAATGAAGTGCCGAACGGTCGCGACCGGCCGGCCAGCGGGGTTGTATAGCGTCGCCGTGTGGAAACCCTCGCCCATGGCTTCAAACCTGATTTTCACTTCCTTGGCTCCCTCACGCACGAACCCGACTGCGCGGGGGAGCATCTGCGGCATGTGCCGGCCTGCAACATCGACAACGGTCATCCGGGCGGCGCGGTCGCGATGCACCTGCCAGCCGAAGGCATCACCGCCGGTCAGACGCATTCGGAAAAGGCCCCTGTTGCCCGGCAGGTTCAGGACCGCAGGCTCGAAATAGTTGCCGGCGTCCTTGAGTAATACCTGCCGCAAAGTATTGCCCGCAACGTCGAACAGCGTGATCCTGCCCTCGGCCAGGCCTTCCCGAATGACCAGGATCGGCGCGGGCCGGTCACTCACGTGCAGGAAAACCTCAACGTCGGGCGCTTTGAACCGCGTGGCCTTCCACGACGAGGGCTCCGGCAACACCGTTGCTTCATCGAACATGCGGAACAGCCCGTAGCGGGCGGCGAATCGCGGGAATCGCCACATGTGTGTGGCCTCCGAAGCCACGTTGCGATCGTGGAGGAACTCGATGCTGCTTTGCCAGCATCGCTCGAGGGCATCCAGGTATCGCGGATCTTCGGTTTGCTGCAAGGCCCACGAGAACGCGTTGAGCGTTCGGCAGGCGTACTCGGGATAGAACCCGAGCGTCCGATCGGCGACCCGGAGGATGCCGTCGGCGAGCTTGTCGTCTCCGTTGTTCTCCTGCACCGAGAGCATGCCGTTCATGGCGATTCCGTTGAAGAAGGCGATGCGGTTGTCCCATCGGATGGCAAACTTGCCCGTCGCAGCCTGACCTGCGAGCAGGCTGTTGCAGAGGGATTCACAGGCCTTGAGGTATTTCTCGTCGCGAGTGACCTCGTACATGCCGGTGAGCAGATACAGCGACCAGCCGATCTGCCGTTCGTTGCCGACCACGGAGCCGCTTTCGCGCGTGAGCATGGCGGCGACGAAATCACCGACCTTGCGGGCCATTTCGAGTTGCCGCGTCTCGCCGGTCAACAAGTAGTGAAGCAGCACGCCCCGTAGAAAGACGTGTCCCAAATCGGCCTCGGTGGCGGTGTGCAACGGGCTGTGTTTCCATACCATGCCGTTGAAGTTGTTCACGTCCACGTCCGTCTGGTGGCGGGCCATGGGCTCGGCGGCGTCGAGGTACCAGGGATCACCGGTCCGCAGGAATTCGAGCAGGTAGTTGTACGGCACGTCATATTCGAGGTTCTGATAAGCGTTCTTACCTTTGTACGGGCCACCCATGTAGCCGTCGCCGAAATCGCGCATGCCGAAAGGCATCCGGTTGACGTAGTCGCGCATGTCCGCCTCGCGCCAGCACTCCCAATAAGGGAAGCTCTGCAAGGCTTCCGTGCTGCGCGGCAAGACGGCACCGAATGCTTTCGTGCCACACGCCCACATCGGCGGCATGGTCATCCTCAAGGGGTCCAGGACCACGTTGGGCGGGGCGGAATCGTCTTTTGCCAGAGGGAAGTCGAGAATGATCTCGTGGGTCTTGGCGAGTCCCGCTTCCCAGTTGAAGGGCCGGCTGCCGGTGTAGAGTCTCGCGCCGATCGCCTCAGGCGTGACGAACAGCGCCTTGGGACAGTTCTGCCAGAAATGGCGTACTCCGAGCACACACCAGGTGTCACCCTGCTTCACCGCCGTCCAGCCGGGGGCTCGTGTGCCGTTCGTGTCGGGCTTGCCCGTCTGCCTGATCACATAGCGCAGGTCATCCGGTTGCTGCAATTCCACCGTCCCATCGGCGGCAAGCATTCCCCCATCGGTGCCAAGCGCGACAAGGGCAGGATTACCGGCCAACGCGAACCGCACGGACAGGTCGGCCACATTGATGGCCGGGTCCGGATCGCCGTACGGATCATCGCGATTCTGCGATTTCTTGCGATCGGCCCAATGAGTAATGGTGAGCATGAGCGTGAGGCGGTGCGACCCGGCAGCGGCTTGTGCGCGAAGATCGTATTTCATCGCTGTTTGCCGGCCGTCCGCCGTGCCGAAGAAGCCTTGCATGCGCAGGCAGCCATGCAGCGCGCGGGCTTCTTCGACCTCGATCTGCTGTGCGGGCATGGCCGACAGGGTGGTTGCCTCGCCCTCAAGCGTTACCTGCATTTCCATTGTCAGCTTGCCGAGAACGACATCGCTCTCCCTCAGCCGGATCTGGTCGATCAGCCCTTCGGGCGACGCAGCAACGGTGATCTTGTCGGTGCGCATCGCGGCGGCTTTGCCGGCGGCATTGATTTGCACCGATTCGTGTTCGGCGTTCGAGCCGCCCGGACGCCCGCTGATATCGATCTCGAACACCTGCCCGGCCTCACCGGTGAAATCGAGCAGGGCCCATCGGATGGAGTCATCTTCCCACTTCGACAGAGCGGTCGCCATGGAGGCGATGTTATTTCCAACCGGGCCAAAGACTTGAATATCGGTCTCCTTCCTGACCGCGCCCTTGGGAAGCGGAAAGCCGGCACGGACATGCCCTCTCTGTCCCGAACGCCCGACGACGGTGACAGGTACTCTGGCGGCCTGCTTCATTCTCTCGAACTCGATCTCATAGGAGAGCTTTGCCGGCCGGTTCCGGATGGTTTTGAGGCGCTCCTCGGCTTCCTTCAGCACCACCTGCGGATCGTAAGGCCGTTTGGCCGGATCGGCATCCAACACACAACGAAATCCAAGCGAATCGTGGGCCCCGTAGGGAACCAGGCGGGCTCGCTGGGTGCAGGTGCCGGCGTTGGCGGTCCCATAGAAGTAGATCCCGCCGCCGCCTCTCATGACTTTGTACTGCCTGCCGAAGTGCAAAGACCTTGCCGAGGTGCCCGGGTAGCCGTCGTACCAGTCGGCCGTCCACTCCCAGGCGTTTCCGGACATGTCCAGACAGCCGTATGGAGATGCTCCTTTCGGCGGTCCGGTTCCACCGGTCGCCTCACGGGAGGTTGAGGCAATTCGGTCACTGCCGAGGTTGCGTAGCGTTTCGTCGTCAACGTTACCCCAGGGGAATCGCCGGCCGTCGGTCCCGCGCGCCGCCTTTTCCCATTCGGCCTCGGTCGGGAGGCGTTTGCCCGCCCAAACGGCGTAACGCATGGCATCAAACCAGGTGATGTTAGTGATCGGCATGTTGTCTCGCCCCGCCGGCGGAATTCCATTGATCCAGTCGGGCGGCGGCGTGATGCCGGTTTCCTTCACGAACCGGGCATACTGGGCGACGGTTACCTCGGTCCTGTCGACATAGAAAGCGGCCAGATCAACTTGGTGAGGCGGAGTCTCATCCCAAACCTCGGCCGAGCCCATGATGAACGGTCCGGCGGGCACCACGAGCATGACCGAACCGTCTTTGCCGGTGATCGTGGGGGGCAGATTCTTTTCCGCTGCCGGAGCAATTGCCGCCTGCAAGAACACCAGCGTCAAAGCCGACATCTGGATCTCACGAGCACTCATCGGTTTCTCTCCGGACGGTGGCAGGGAGCGCAACTCTCCAGATTATAAGGTGACCACCGGCAACCGGCATGCATTCTCAGAACCCGCCCGATCCGGCGTGATAAGCGTCGCCGTCGTCGCGGGGAAGGCCAAACGACACGGGGATATGGGAATCGCGGTTTCCGGAGGAGCCGGCACTGACAGCGGAACCGTCATTGTCGTCGTTCAGGCGAGAACGTACGGGCAAGACCAATGACCTGTCCGGCGAAGGTCTCCGGGCGAGGCCGTCCTCTTTCTCTGCTCTTGCCTTCTCTCCAAGGCGTGTGGGGCATGTTTTCTTTAGTGTGGGGTCCTACTCAACGCGCGTCCAGACGGTGTAGCCGTTCTGCTGCGTCTCCCTCAACCACGGAGCGATGGTCCGCCAGTTATCATACGGCGGGTCGTTATAGCTTTGCAGGTAGATGCTCGTCACCTGACTCGGTCGCACAAACTGCGTGTGGCCGTCGACGAACGAAACGTTGAGACCGTCTTTTCCGTGATTGTTGGCCGGATCGGGATAGTTGTTATTCTCGTCTCCTGGTTGGCCGCTGCCGCCCTGGTCGCTGTCGAGAACCAGCAGACATGTATGCGGGCGTTTGATCGTGCTCTGCTTCTTGACCAAACAGCCGGTTCTCTGACTGTACAAGGGCTCGACGGCCGGTTTCCGAGGCAAACACAACTGCTGGCCGACGCTTTCCGATCTGCCGTCGATCTTGGTTCGATCGAGGTAGATGCTGGGACCGTCGAACCAGCCCCAGATCTCATAGCTGTGTCCACCCGTATCGTCGGCGGCGTTGGCGGCGGAGTGTTCCAGGTCGTCAAGAATGATCCGATCGTAAAAGGTGTTGAAAGACCGACGATTCTCGCGAACGACGTTTCTTGTGCCAGGGCACAAAGCCGTCTGGACACCTTTCAAGTACTTCGGAAAGATGTGATTCAGGCTGTCGCTTCCCGTCGAGGCGGTGGAGGCGTAGACCTTCGCGGGGGTATCCTCGGACTGGAAAGTGCAGGCGATGGCAATCTGACGCGCATTGGACGCGCATTGTATTCGTCTTGCATGTTCGCGAGCTCTGCTGAGCGATGGCAGCAGAATGGCGATGAGCAAAGCAATGATGGCTACAACTACAAGAACCTCTATTAGCGTGAAACCCGTGGAGACCGAGCGGACCACGCGAGTTGGTTCATTCCTGTGGGTCATGAGCATGCTCCTTGCCTTGGGGCATCTGCGAGGCGCCGCAGCGTCGATGCCGGGACCGCTCCCCGACGCCGCCGCAACCGTAAAGCACTGCGGTCACCGAGGTCAACACGGCCGTTATCACCATCGCGGCCGTCGCCCTCTGTTATCATTATACTGATCGGCAAGGAGAAGGGCGGGCAGAATCTATATCGATATTGCGACTTGGACAATACGGATTGCGACGCGCAGGATATCACTGTGCGTATGGAATGCGGGGCGACCTCATAAGCCGCGCCCGGCGTCCCCACAAGGCGGTGCCAGGACTTGACGGTGAACCAAGGGGTTCTCACGCCGTCGGTAAGCCTTTTTCCTCACTTAACTGGCTGTCAGGCACTCTGACCATGCGTCCGTTCCGAGTCCTTCGCGTTGTCCAGCCGGTCGTGCTCGCCGCTGAGGCCGCGGTGGCCAATCAAGGTCTCATTATCATCCTCCGGCCGTCCGGCCGGGGGGGGTACTGCCGCAGCGACCCGTGGCACGCAAGTGCTTGGCCCAAAGGAAGATACGTCACACCTGCCGAAAGACGGCAAGAGCCACCGCATGCCCATCCGGCGTGCTCCTGTCGCGTGACGGCCGTTGTGTCGTGGCTCCGCACGACCGCGTTCTCACGTTGATCGACGCCCGGACCCCAGACGAATCCCCGTGCTGCCCGAGCCATGGCGGCAAGCTACCCAGCCGCTTCGGGGAGGGGACGTTTATAGGCGTCCAGTTCTTTATGATGAACTCGCCTATCTCGGCGGAGGAAACGACGGATTCTCATCGTCCTGAGCGTGGCCGGCGGCAAACGTACTCGGACCATCTCCATCGCGGCGACTTTGCCGGCCGCGAGCGCGCGGACAGCCTTGTCGGCGATATCTTCAAGACGATCCTTCTGGTTGTGGAATCCGCCGCTTAATCAGTCCAACGTCGCGGCCAGCCTGCTGCAGGATTCCTTCGCAAGCGAGGCCGCCCCCCGATGCCGCGTTGAGACGGTTTGCGAAGAGGCTGCCCCGCACGACGTGCTGGGGCTCTTTGGATGGCTTGATGGGCAGGCCGATGGTCTGGCGTGCCGAGACAACGGATGGTACGATTGCCGCGGAAATCCATATGAAGCTGCACGCGTTGGATATCACGATCATCTTCGTTTACTTGCTGGTCGTCAGCCTGATCGGCGTGTTGCTGCGACGACGGGCGGCTCGAAATCTCAATTCCTACCTTCTCGGCGGCAAGGAGTTGCCCTGGTATTTCCTGGGCCTGTCAAACGCCTCCGGCATGTTTGACATTTCGGGCACGATGTGGCTGGTCACGATCATGTTCGTTTACGGTCTCAAGAGCATCTGGCTGCCATGGCTCTGGCCGACGTTCAACCAGATATTCCTGATGGTATACCTGTCGGCCTGGCTGCGGCGGTCGAACGTCACGACCGGAGCTCAATGGATCGGGACGCGTTTCGGCCGCGACATGGGCTCGGAGCTCTCGCATGCGGTCGTAGTCATTTTCGCGATCATCGGCTGCCTGGGTTTCCTGGCGTACGGCTTTGTAGGCCTGGGCAAATTCATTCAGATCTTCATTCCCTGGGAGATCATCTCGCCGTATGTGCCATTCAACGTTCCCGCGCAATACGTGCCCCATGTGTATGGGATCGCCTTTACGCTGGTGGCGGTTCTCTACACCATTCTGGGCGGCATGACCAGTATCGTGCTGGCGGACATTATCCAGTACGTGATCATGACCGTTTCCGCGCTGACCATCGGTGGCATCGCGATGTTCCATCTGTCTTCGCAAGCGTTGAACGTTCCGCCCGGATGGCACAGCCCGTTTTTCGGCTGGAAGCTGGACCTGGATTGGAGCGGGATCATCGCCGACGTCAACGAGAAGATTGCCGCCGACCAGTTTTCATTCTTCGGCATCATCATGATGCTGATGCTTTTCAAGGGCATCATGGCCAGCGCCGCCGGTCCGGCCCCGAACTACGACATGCAGAAGATCCTGGCCACGCGCAACCCGCGAGAAGCGGCCCTGATGAGCGGCTTCGTATCGGTTGTGCTGATGCCGATTCGCTACTTCATGGTGGCCGGTTTCGCGATCCTCGGCCTGTTGTACTACCACCGGCTGAATCTGGTCGTAGGACATCGGATCGACTTCGAACAGATTCTGCCTTCGGCGATCAGTGAATTCGTGCCCGTGGGCCTGATGGGATGCCTGCTGGCCGGACTGCTGGCGGCGTTTCTCGGGACCTTCGCCGGAACGCTCAACGCCGCCCAAGCCTACCTGGTCAACGACCTTTACCTGAAGTACATCAAGCCCGACGCGGGGAACCGCAGGGTCGTTATGGTGAACTACGCAACCGGTCTGGTTGTGGTGGTGGTGTCCACGGTGCTGGGCTTTTTCGCCCAGGATGTCAACAGCCTGTTGCAGTGGATTGTCTCGGCGCTTTACGGCGGCTATGTGTCCTCCAACGTGCTCAAGTGGTACTGGTGGCGGTTCAATGGGCATGGGTACTTCTGGGGCATGATTGCGGGTCTGGTTCCCGCCCTGGTGTTGCCTCTGGTGTTCAGGCAGACGCTGGAGTTGTACTACTTCCCGCTACTATTCGTCCTTTCGATGGCCGGTTGCATCATCGGAACCCTGGCAAGCCGTCCCACCGACGAGGAAACGCTGGTCTCGTTCTATCGTCGCGTCCGGCCATGGGGGTTCTGGAAACCGATTCACGAGAAGGTTGTCGCCGCCGATCCGGGCTTTCGGAAGAACACGGATTTCGGGCGGGATATGTTCAACGTGATCGTGGGGACGATCTGGCAGACCGCCCTGGTGCTTCTCCCGATCTGCGTCATTCTGCTGAAGGGTCGCAGCGTTCTCATCGTGGCGGGCGTTATCGTGCTGACGTCCTGGATTCTCAAGAAAAGCTGGTATGATCGCCTGGAAGCATCGGGAGCGGCCGCGCCCGTCGAGGCGTCGCGGGGATCGGGGGCGAGGTTGGCGTGAGCGTAGCCGGTTTTTCAGGTTGACGATGGTCGGCTCGATGCCACAACTTGGCTGTACCCATGTCGGGAGTACCCCCATGAGCTCAATCGTCGGCGTTGTTCTCGGCAAGTCGGTTATGCACCGGCGGGCAAGCCGCCGCCGGTACTCTTCGAGGGGGCGAGCGTCGCCTACCGAAAGAGGCGCGGTCGGAGGGCCGGCCTGGTTGCTTGCGATGGCGGCGGGCCTGTGCTTGGCAGGCTGCACGCCGCTGCCGGCGTCGAAAGCGCCGTCGATGAACGACTTTGTACGGCGCGAGGGTGATCGGTTAATGGACGGATCGAACGAGTTCCGGTTCATCTCCGTCAACATACCCAATCTGCATTACGTCGAGGACGACATGCGATTCAGCCGGAGCATGCCCTTCCGCCTGCCCAATGATTATGAGATCAATGATGCGCTCGAGACGGTCGGGCAGATGGGCGGCCAGGTCGTTCGTATCTACGCCCTGCCGATACGACGAGCCGACGATTCCGACGATGTGCCCCGCTACATCACGGGCCCCGGCGAGTTCAACGAGAAGGCCTTTGTCGCACTCGATCGCGTCCTGGTCGCCGCACGCCGCCACGGCGTGCGTCTCATCGTGCCCTTCATCGACCAATGGAGCTGGTGGGGAGGCCAGGCTGAGTTGGCGGCGTTTCGGGGCAAGGCCGCAAAGAACTGCTGGACCGATCCGGAATTGATCGACGACTACAAGCAGGTTATCGCGTTTGTCATCAATCGCAGGAATACGCTCACGGGGGTTTGCTATCGGGACGACCCGGCGATTCTGGCCTGGGAAACCGGCAACGAGCTCAATGCGCCGGCATCCTGGACGCAACAGATCGCGGCGTTCATCAAGAGCATCGACCGGAATCACCTGGTGATCGACGGCGCCACCTACGATACGCTCCCGAAGAGTCGTCTCGAAGATCCGAACGTCGATTTCGTCCAGACGCATCACTATGAGAATAACGCTCCGGCCATGATTGATCGCATTCAACGCAATTGCCGGGCGGCGCGAGGGCACAGGCCCTACCATGTCGGCGAGTTCGGTTTCCTGGGCACGCAATCGCTTCGTGCGGTGATGGATACCGTCATTGAACAGCGTGTCACGGGCGCTTTGTTGTGGAGCCTGCGATATCGCAGTCGCGAGGGGGGATTCTACTGGCATCATGAGCCGGCCGGCGGCGATCTTTTTAAGGCTTATCACTGGCCGGGATTCGAGGCCGGCGAGGCTTACGACGAGCGAGGGATGATGCGTCTGCTTCGAGCCAAAGCATACGAGATCCGCGGGCTGACTCCGCCGGCGATCCCCGTGCCGTCTTCGCCGTGTTCGGTCCGGGCGGACGACGGCGGGATGGTGAGTTGGCGCGGCTCAGTCGGGGCGACCTGCTACGACGTGCAACGGGCTGAATGGCCCCTCGGACCATGGTTGACCGTCGGTAGCGGCATTTCCGAAGCTCAGGTCCAGTATCAGCCGCAGTTCATCGACGAATCGGCTTGTCCGGGAAAGACCTACCGCTACCGGGTCATTGCCAGGAATCATGCCGGCTGCTCCGGGCCTTCACAGGCCGGGAGCCCCGTCAGGATCAGCCATCGGACGCTGGTCGACGAGCTGCGTAATGACTCACAGATCTTCGTGAAGCAAGGCAGGCTCCATTTCCGGCAAAACGAGGCCCGCAAGTTCAAGGAAGACTGCCATCGGCTGTCCGCCGACCCGGACAGCGCCGTAATCTATCACACGCACGGTTGCATGAGCGCCGTGCGGTTGTTCGTCTACAGCCAAGCCGAGCCCAAGGATATCCAGATCGCCTTCTCCGCGGACTGCAAGGAATTCAAGCCCGTCGAGCCGGATGTCCAGCGAACCACCACTTTCGGCGAGAGGGTTTACGGTTTCTGGAAGGCCGACCTCTACACCGCCAAGCCAAAGGGCAATGATTGTCGTTTCGTGAAGATCGTATTCAAGACTGATGCGCAGTTGGGCAGAGTCGAGGTTGAATATGACGCCGCTCACTGACGGCGCATTGGCCGCGTCCGTGCGACGCGAGTTGCTGGAAAACATCCTGCCGTTCTGGCGTTCTCACAGCGTGGACGCGCAACGCGGCGGATTCGTCGCCGAGCTATCCAATGATCTGCGCGCCCGGCCGGATGCGGCGAAGGGCCTGATTCTCAACGCCCGGCTGCTGTGGACGTTCTCGGCGGCTTATCGCTACACGCAACGGGCGGAGGACCGGCTGCTCGCCCGGCGAGCCTATGACTACCTCGCGCATCATTTCCTTGATCCGCAACATGGGGGCTACTTCTGGGAACTCAATCCGGACGGAAGCGTCCGCGATGGCAAGAAGAAGATTTACGGTCAGGCGTTCTGCGCGTACGCCTTGAGCGAGTGCCATCGGACCTTCGGCGAGCCCAAGGCTCTCGAACAGGCGGTCGACGTCTTTCACCGTATCGAGGAGGCCGGCCACGACGACCGACACGGCGGCTACTTCGAGACGCTGGCCCGCGACTGGGCGCCCTGCGAAGACGTGCGACTCAGCGACAAGGACATGAACGAGAAAAAGTCGATGAACAATCACCTCCACGTTCTGGAGGCCTACACGAGCCTGCTGCGAGCGCGGCCGGACGCGTTTCTCGCTGACCGGCTGCGCGAGCTGATCGACCTGTTCGAGCGGCGCATCCTGAACCCCGAAAAGACGCACTTGCAGCATTTCTTTGCCGAGGACTGGACGCCCAGATCCGACAGCTACACTTTCGGTCATGACATCGAGGGCAGTTGGCTGCTATGTGAGGCGGCCGAGGCACTCGGTGATGAAGGACTGTTGGGACGCGTTCGAGACGTCGCCCTGCGAATGGCGAGGGCGGTGTTGAACGAAGGGCTCGATGCCGACGGCGGATTGTGCTACGAGGGTCGAGACGGACGGATCATCGATTCAAACAGGGAATGGTGGCCGCAGGCGGAAGCGGTGGTTGGTTTCTTCAACGCATGGCAAATCAGCGGCGAGAACATGTTTCGTGACGCCGCGGTTCGCTGCTGGCAGTTCATCCTGAACCGGATCGTCGATCACGCCCACGGCGAGTGGTTCTGGCGGGTATCACGTGACGGTGTGCCCGACGTTTCCATGCCCAAGGTGTCCATGTGGAAGTGCCCGTACCACAATGGACGGTGTTGTTTGGAAATCCTGCGCCGCCTTGAGACCGGCGCAACGTGACGAAAGGACCTGTGCCCGTGTCAAACGAGCAGTTCAACCGGCGTCTGCAGCGACTCATGGCCGACCATGATGCCTTGATCGAACGCCCCAATGAAATCGCTCCCGGCGGCAACGGCGTCTTTGATCGTTACAAATACCCCGTGCTCACCGCTGAGCACACGCCGATCTTCTGGCGATACGATCTCGACCCGCAGACCAACCCGCACCTGATGGAACGGCTGGGGATCAATAGTGTGTTCAATCCAGGGGCGATCGAATGGGACGGCCGGATCCTGCTGGTCGCCCGCGTCGAGGGGTGCGATCGCAAGAGCTTCTTCGCCGTTGCGGAGAGCCCGACGGGCGTGGATCGGTTCCGCTTCCGGGACTATCCGGTCGTGCTACCGGAGACTGCTGATCCGGATATCAACGTGTACGACATGCGGCTGACGAAGCATCAGGACGGGTGGATCTACGGTCTGTTCTGCACGGAGCGCAAGGACCCGGGCGCCCCGCGCGGCGATTTGTCCTCCGCAATCGCCCAGTGTGGCATTGCCCGCACACGGGATCTTGAGAGTTGGCAGAGGCTGGATGACCTGCGTACCGCATCGCCCCAGCAGCGCAACGTCGTTCTGCATCCTGAGTTTGTGGACGGCAAATATGCCTTCTATACCCGCCCGCAGGACGGCTTCATCGACACCGGCTCAGGCGGCGGCATCGGTTGGGGGCTGTCGGAGAGCATCGAACATGCGGTCATCGGCCCCGAACGAATCGTGCACGATCGCAAGTACCACACCGTCTACGAGCTCAAGAACGGCCTGGGGCCGGCGCCGATCAAGACGCCGGACGGCTGGCTGCACCTGGCTCATGGCGTGCGAGGAACGGCTGCCGGGCTGCGTTACGTGCTGTATGCGTTCATGACCGCACTTGATGATCCGGCTCGCCTGACCCACGAGCCCGGCGGGTACCTGCTGGCACCGAGCGGTGAGGAACGGGTGGGTGACGTCTCGAACGTGACCTTCTCGTGCGGCTGGGTGGCGAAATCCGACGGGCGGTTGTTCATCTACTACGCCTCCAGCGATACCCGCTGCCACGTGGCAACAACGACGGTTGAGAGACTGGTCGACTATTGCCTTAACACCCCGCCTGATCCGCTCCGTTCTTATGCGTGCGTCCAGCAGCGGATCGAACTCATCCGACGGAATCTGTCCTTGAGGCGGTAACAGGGTTGCCGTGCCTCGATGGGGCCGAACGCTCTTCGCCGTGTCAGGTCCTGGTTACTTGAAGGCGGGCGGGATACTCGACGGTGTTTCGTCGAGATCATCCTTCCATTTGAGCGGCGCGATCGACACCGGTCCGCTCATCCAGCCGGCATGCGTGATGTACCACTTCCCCTCGGCGTCGCGGACGACCTCCGAGGCGTGCGACCGGATCCGTCCGACGCGCTGTTCGATGTCCCAATGGAACGGGTCGCGGGACAGGTAGACATGGGTCCAATCGTTGTCGCATACGAACAGGTAATAGTGCCGGCCTCGCCGGACCACAAAGGGGGATTCGGTGGGCCCGCCGAAGGATCCCGCATTCGGGTGAATGAAGACAACCTTGCGGTCGCCCCAGTGGGTCAGATCCTTGCTGGTGACGCACACGACGGTGTGGTTGCCCCCATCAGGTGTGGTTGTCGCGGTGTAGTACATGATCCATTGGTTCTCCGCCCGCAGGACCATCGGATCGCGCCCATCGAATCCATCCACCACCATCGGATTGTCCGGTGACCGCATCCATGACTTGAGATCCGGCGAGGTCAGCAGATGGATACGGTACTTGTGTGTGTCTTTGTCCCCGGCACAGACGAACATGTAGTAGATCGAGTTGCTTCGAATGACGTGTGGGGCCCAGAGCAGGTATTCCTTGTATTTCTCCCAATCGGCAGTTACGGCCGGCGGCTGAGCCTGCCAGGGGTCTTGCAGCAGCGAAGTCGCGGTTGCGTGAGCAAGCCGCCGCCCGGGATCCTTGAAGAAATCCAGCGGCTTGGGGTGGGTGATGCCAAACAGGTGCCACGTGTTGTCGGGCCCTTGGACGATGGTGTGATCGTTGATGCACCACGGCTCCTCGGCGGCAAAGATTCTCTTGAACTCTCCGGCCTCCACCAGGGTCTTGGGCGAGGGGGCCTCGGTCTGCCGGGCTTTCGCGACATCGATCTGGGGCGGTGAGATCTCCGCAAGCTCGATGTCGGTTTGCCCGTCACCCGCCCGCTTCTCCACGCGGGTCAGCCGGTAGGTGCCGGGCGCCGGCGCCCGCAGCGGTATGGTCCAGGCATCCTTGCCCGCGTAGATGGCGAAGGACCACAGTGTCTTTCCGTCCGGCCCGTCGATAGCGCCCCAATACTCGACGCCGGGATAGCCGATCTTCTCTGACGGCATACGGATGGTGAATGTGGGTTCCGGCGTTTCCGCCGTGGTGAGAACGGCAACCATCATCGTCATAGGAATCGAGAGCATGTCGGTACCTCAATCAGCATGTACACTTGCCATTTCTACTCCGCCTGGCGCGTGGCGTTGCGGTGGTCGAGTTTTGCCTGATCGCCCGAGAGCGCGTTCCTCAGAATCGCCGACACCACGCCATAGATCTCCGTTTTCTGCCTGTTCAGATCAAATGTGTCGTTGACCGGCCAGTGCCTCTGCATGGCCCACGCCCAGTGCGCCCACGGAATCTTGTGCTCTTCGAGGAGACTGCCGACGTCCTTGAGCCACTGCACGTAGCCTGGCGCACCGGTTCTCACGCCCCATTCCCCGCAGAAGACCGGCACCTGATGGCGATCGCGAAAACGGACCGCCGTCGACATCCTCTCGGCCAGGGCCGCTTTGCCCCACTTGCCCGGGTATTCGAGCAGCGGCTCGCTCTCCGGCGACAGCATGTGCGTGTACTCGTGGGGGTAGTAGAAATGGAATGAGTAGATGAGGTTGGGCTCGTCGAGCTTGAGATAGTCGAGGAGTTCTTCGGGGCCCGAATACTGGGCTCCTTCGACGACAATCGGCGTCCGCGGATCCTTTCGGCGAAAGTGGGCGATCACCTCGCGGTACCAAGGGGCCAGTTCCGTCCGGTCCACGTCGTGCGGTTCATTCATCGGCTCCCAGGCGGCGATAAACGGCTCATCCTTCAGTAAGTCGAGGACGTAGTTCCACATGTCCAGGAACTCCTGCTGCAGGTCGGGTGTGTTCCACACATTGCCGCTGCCGGGCCGGCCGCCGGCATGGAACGTATGCAGATTGGGAATCACCCAGAGCCCTTGCGACGTGAACAAGCGCACGTGCCGCTTGAGGAAACGGAGTTGGCGGGGATCGAACCGCCCTGACGGGACATAGCCAAATTGATAGCGCACGCAGTTGGCGCCCAAGTCCTTGATATCGACGACGTCCTGTGCCGTCGGGGGAACCCACCAGAGCAGGTTGAAGCCCCGGAAGTGAATCGGGTTTCCATCAGGCCTCAGAATCTCGGTGCCGCGCACCGAGAGGCGCGCGGGTCTGCCGTCGGCCGGCTGCGATCCGGATGCGGCACACAGTGTCGTGAGCGGGAAGACGAGCAGGACTGCCATGAGGAGCGCGACACGACGACACGAGCGCAGAATATGATCCGCGACAAGACCACTGCCGGCGGTCCGAAGGGCACGATGACAGGAGTGTTCGCGCAACATGAGGAGCTTTCACGAACCGCCGTTGCCGGAATCCGTAGCCTCGGGCTCCACCTCGATCGCCTGGGCACAGGCTTCCGTCTTGTCGCAACCGATGAATCGGATCTCGATCACGCCGTTCTTGGGACTGATGCCGCCGAACCAACGATTGCACGCCCGGAAGATTCCCCCCGCGGCCTCGGCGATCTTCATCTTCTCGATCACCTGCTCATCGTTGACCAACACGCGAAGGATGCTCCTCGTGTTTGTGTCTGCGAAGTGCAGGCCCACACGATACCGGCCCGGGCCGACCGTCAGGTTCACGCAGAATTCCTGGGCATGGACGCCGTAGCGATAGAGTTCCGGGTCCGGCGTGTTACCGATGTACAAGCTCCGGCGATCGGTGAACCACGTGCGGGCGACGGCGTCCACCGAGGCCCCGAGACGTACGACGAACTCGGTTCCAGGCCGCCAGGAACGGCCCTGCGAATCGACGTAGTCGTTTCGGCCCGTGTAACCGAGGATCAGTCTTTGTGCGGTGGTAGGGCCGCCGCCCTCACCGAAATTGCTCTTGCCCGTCGCGGCCGAATACTGGATTCCGTCCACATAGATGCCGGAGCCGGCAGACAGCGGGTTCTTCTCGCCTCTGGCAACGATTCGGATTTCGTGCTTCCCATCGGCCAGTCCTCCCTTGCGGTAGATGAGCTGCTGGTGCCTGGGCTTGGGATTCCAGCAGTCGAGCGGGGCCATCTGCTTCTGCCCGTCGATGTACACATCCGCCAGTCCGCCCTTGTCGTCGACTGTCCCGATCAGACGGAACTGGTTTCCCGTGAATGTGAACGTCAGCGCCGCGCCCGCGTCAGTTGCCACGTGCAGCGAGCCCTCCCGGGCTCCGTCCATCCGAACCGTGCTCCACTGCCCGGTGTATGAGAAGGCATCGTCGTTGGCGACTTCCTGCGGGTCATCACCGCGGACACTGACATTCTTGGCTCCGTCGTGACGGATGCTCACGATGCAGTCGCCGTCGGGCAGTCGTTCAGCCGTAAAGCCGTTTTCCTTCAGGTCGGCGCGTTTTGCCAATGCCTTACCGTCCGCTGATACCGACTGCGGCTCGAAAGCGAGCCGCAAGACATCGATGTTGCCCGCCGGGGCATCGAACGTCGAGTAGCGGACCACACCCTTATCGTAGTTGACAGACGTGACCACGGACTTTGTTCGCATCACGTGGTTTTCGCGGCTGGGGCCGTAGGTTTCGGGACGCCAGGCCATGGCCGCAAGAATCTGGCACAGGGGCCAGGGATGGGCCAGATTGAGCCAGTCGGCCGCTGCGACCACGTTGCCCGCCAGTCCGTCCAGGACGACGCCGTTCTCGCGGCTGTCGTAAGTCGCCATCATGAGCATCCGTCGCCCGACCTCGCGTGCCCACTCGTCTTCGGCCAGCTCTCCGAGCTGTATCAAAGGTGCCGCGTACGTGTATTGGTTATAGGACAACGAAGTTCCGCAACAGACAAACGACTCGGGAAACGCCCACGCGCCGCTGTAGACTTCGCCGCGGGAGGCCGGGTCGACACAATTGCGATTGAAGACAAGCGACAGGATGTTGCGGACGTCGTTCCGCCAATTTGGAAAGGCCTCCGGATGATCCAGGAAGTACCCGCAAATCCAGGAAGCGCCGCCCGAGATCCAGTCGCCCTCGACGTCCCAGTAGTGCCGCCCCCACGCCTCGTTGTCGATCCAGCGGGGCAGAATCTGATCGATCACATAGGCACGCCCGGCATCTCGTGCCTTGACGATCAAGCCGTCCTTGCCTTCGTAGCCCATGTCGATCAGGGCATCAAGAAACTCGGTGATCAACGTCGTGCTGCCGGTAAGCTCATCGGACCAGAGCATATATTCAGGGCTCATATAGCGGCTCCACGGCGGCATCTGCGGATCGGAGAAGTTGCATTTTTCGGCGAAGACGTCGCCCCAGTGCCTGGCGGCTTGCAGGTAGCGTTCGTTGCCCAGAAGCTTGTGCGCCCGCAATACTTCAAGGCCAACGTACGCGCAGAGATCCAACTGATTCGGTACATTGGGATCGGCTTTCCGGTATCCGATGCCCTTGGTGGGGGTGGCGATTGGAAAACTCGGCCAGGCATGGTCCGGGTCGGTGAGGCAATAGTCGAGAATGTAGTCCACGGTAATTGGAACATATACGAAGGCGATTGGGTCACCGCTGTACCGGTAGTACTCCGAGAGGCCGCGAATGATGCTGAACGCCCTCTGGCTCAGGTCGCCGCACATCCACGGTTGCGTCGGCGGAATCGATATCGTGCCGTCGTTGTCGATCTTCCAGTGCGTGTTGTAGACAATATGCGGAGCGGGTATCACGGCCTGACCCGGCTTGGTCCAGGGGTATCGCTTGTAGATATCGACGGCGATCTGCATTCGTTCGTCGAATTGGCCGTTCTGTCCCTGATACCAGGGAGCGATGACGCCGTTGCCATCCTCGACCGTGGGGTGAGCGTAGTACTGTTTGAGAACGTCGGCGGCCCGGGCCGCCCCTGTGACCAGGCAGACCAGTGCCGCGGCCATCAGCATGAGGTCCGGAACGTCTGAGCCAACCGGCTTGAACCCGACGGGCACCGTGGAAGCCGAACGCCTTGCTCGCATGTGTGATCCTCCGCAGAATGTGACCAATATGGTACAGTGCACTACCGCAAAGCCGCCACAAGGAACGGATTGATGAATCGCCTGATACTCGCCTTCGTTGTTCTGGTGTTGCCGCCCCTGGTCTCTGTGGCGAGGGGGCAGGTTGCAAACAGACATTACCCATCAAGCCGCCCTCCGCTCAGGCAGACTCGGTTTGTTGAACTGCCCTTGGGGGCCGTGAAACCGCAGGGCTGGTTGCGCGATCAGCTTCGTATCCAGGCAGAAGGACTCACGGGGCACCTGGACGAATTCTGGCCCGATCTGGCCCGGTCGGCCTGGAAGGGCGGAACGGGCGACGGCTGGGAGCGGGGGCCGTACTATCTCGACGGCCTGGTTCCGCTGGCGTACGAACTGGACGACGCGCGCCTGATCGGCAAGGTCAAGGTGTGGATCGATTGGATTCTGGCGAGCGGGCAGCCGGATGGTTGGTTTGGCCCGGCCCAAAACAAGGACCGTTGGCCGCTCGCCGTTGCCATGAAAGCCCTCACGCAATATCACGAAGCCACGGGCGACGAGCGGGTGATCGCATTGCTTACAAACTACTTCAAATACATCAACCGCACGCCGCCCGACTGGCCCGACACCGAATGGCGCGGAGTGAGGGCCATGGAGAATGTTGTCAGCGCATTCTGGTTGTACAACCGAACCGGCGACGCGGAGATTCTCAAGGCAGCAGACTCGATTCACGCGAGCTGCTTTGACTGGACACCGTTTTTCCTGGACTTCCCCTATACTACAGAGGCCCTGAAGCAGGGGCTCAAATACACACACTTCACGCATGATGTCAACAACGCCATGGCGGTCAAAAACCCGGCTCTGTGGTACCTGCGATCCGGCGACGAGCGCGACCGGCAGGCGACGTTTCGGGGCATTGCAAGCCTGGATGAGCATCACGGGCAGGTCGCCGGCGGGTTCGGCGGTGACGAGCACCTGTCGGGAAAGCGACCGACGCAGGGCACGGAGTTGTGCGGCGTTGTCGAGTATATGTTCTCCATGGAGAAGCTGGTCGAGGTCCTCGGGGACGTTGCCTTCGCCGATCGACTCGAGCGACTGGCGTACAACGCCAACCCCGGTACGTGCATGCCGGATTACTGGGCTCATCAGTTCGACCAGCAGGCCAACCAGGTGCTGTGTACAATCGCCAAGCGGCAATGGAGCCACGGGAACGACGACACATCGAACATATACGGTCTGGAGCCGAACTACGGATGCTGCACGGCCAACATGCACCAAGGCTGGCCGAAATTCGTGTCGCACCTTTGGATGGCCACACACGATCAGGGACTTGCCGCAGTCGCCTACGGACCGTGCAAGGTCACGGCCAAGGTGGCCGAGGGCGAGAAGGTGAGCATTTCCGAGGAAACCGCGTATCCGTTTGACGGGGTCGTTCGACTCGTATTCGAATCGTCTCGCCCCACCCGGTTTCCGCTTCATCTGCGCATTCCTGTCTGGGCGACGGGTGCCCGGGTCGCATGTGGAGGCACGGAGACCCCAGTGGAAGCAGGGCGATTCGCCGTCGTAGACAGGACGTGGGACCCTGGCGAGGCGGTTACGATTTCGCTGCCGATGAAGCTGCGCACCGAGACCCGATACAACAACTCGGTCGCGATCCTCAGGGGGCCGCTCTGCTTCTCGCTCAAAATCGGCGAGCGATATGAGAGGCTGAGATCGCATCATGACAAGTTTCCTGTCAACGACTGGGCGGTCTATCCGACGACGCCCTGGAACTATGGCCTGCTTCTCGATCGCAACAGCCCCGAGCAATCGGTCTCCGTTGTTACCCGGACCGTCGGCAAGATCCCCTTCGCGCAGGGCGTCGCACCCGTGACGCTGAAAGTCAGGGGCAGGGCCATCCCCGGCTGGGACCTGGAGCACAACTCCGCGGGCGATCCGCCTGTGAGTCCCGTGTTCTCAAACGAGCCGATAGTCGATCTGGAACTCATCCCTTATGGCTGCACCCGGCTGAGGATCACCGAATTTCCGACCATCCGGGAATAACGGTGACCGCGCCGCTCACTGCGCGCAGTTTGCGGCGGCAACTTCGTTCGTTCCGCTGTAACACCGCTGAAACAGGCCGTAGTCCGTCTGGTCGACGTCGCCGTCCGCGTCGATGTCTTCCTGCGAGCAGTCCGCTGCGGGAGGGGCATGCGGCCCGCTCAAGCACGGCCGGAAGAGGACGAAGTCGTCTTCATCGACGTCCGTGTCACCGTCGAAGTCGGCCGGGCAGAACGGCGTTTGGCTGGCGAGCCCGTACGAATCAAAGAGCACGTCGTTCACGTCGTAGGCATTCCAGGTCAGGGCATAGCCGTCAACCTCCATCACGCCGTAGTGGTGCAGTGACTGTTTCACCGTGAAGAAGCCCCAGACATAGCCGGTGTAGGTGTCGACGACGTTACCGGCGCCGCCGACGATTACGTACATCACATTGTCGTTCATGCCGCGCAGGTAGGCGTGCGTGTGACCGCTCACGACGACGTCGACCTTATACTGTTCGAATAGCGGCACCCAGTTCTCCCGGACGAAAGCCTCGCCGTTGTATCCGGGACCGTCCCACAAGTCGGTGTAGGGAGGCTTGTGAAAGCTAACCACGCGGAATGAAGCTCGTTGAGCCTCCGTTGAGGCGAGTTCATTTTCGAGCCAGGCAGTCTGCTCGGCGGTCTCAATGTTCGTATCGAGGAAGATGAAGCGGCTGCTTCCATATGTGAAGGCGAACCAGGCCTCGTTGCCCGGAAGCGCGCTGTAGGCGTAGGCCAGAGCGCCTTCACCGTCGTGATTGCCTCTGCAGAACAGGACGGGCGTGGTCTGGGCCAGATTGCCCAGTTGCAGCGGGCCGAACCAATAATCCTGCCACTGGGCGATACTTGCCCCGTCGTTCATCAGATCACCGGCCGCCAGCACGAGGTCGGGCTTGCGTGCGGCCATGTGCGGAACCTGTTGCCGGAAGATCGTGTAGTCCTGCTCATCGGCGAACCAGACTATCCTGATGGGAGTGCCGGGCCGTGGGGCAGTGCGCAGCGTGAACGTCGGTGACGTGGCAGTCCCGCTGCGGACGCGGTACTTGTATACCGTCTCGATCTGCAGGGGCTGAATCGTGGCCGCGTGTACGAAGTGGGTGGCATCGAGCTGCTGAGTCGACACGTTGGCGATCGTGTTCTCTGACACGTCGTTCAGGCCGAAATCGACCCGATTGGGGTTCCCGAAGCTGCTCGTTTCCCAGATGAGATTCATCGCGTCCGGGCGTGCGTCTTGCAGCATCGGCAACTTGGTGATGACCGTGGGTTCGGGCGCGGATCCATAGACTTCGAAGGGTGCGTCGGAGGCGTCCGAGACGGCGGGAAACGCGGCTGCGGAAAGCTTCACGCGATAATCTGCAGAATCACCCAGGTACGGCGAGATGGACCAGTCGAACCGACCGTCAACCATGGGCGCCTGTCCCAGTGGGGCCCGTAGCGAGGCCCCGTCGTACAGTTCGACGTTGACGACGCCGCTCGGGTCCGTCACGGTCCAGGAGACGACCTGTGTGGAGCCGGCCGGCCAGTACTCGCCGCCGTTGGGGCTCACCAGTTGCAGGTTCGTCGGGGCCACCGGAAGGGGTATGCCATTAGCACTGGGGCCGCCGAGCTCGGCGATCTCGGGGGCGGACATGACGTAGTCGCGGAACTGAATGCTGTTCACATAGCCGGTCTTCGTGTCATTGTCGTTGTCTGCGAACAGGAGCAGCCAATCGGGGGCAGTGTTGGTGGAGTAGAGGGACCACCGGCCATCCAGCGAGTCCGCGAGCGACTGGACCCCGACGAGGGAGCCGTTGATGTACTTGGCCATCGTCAGCGTGGTGAGATCGACCGTGACCGCCACGCGATACCACGTGTTTGGCTGGATCGCGCCGTGGTATTGGCCGGCGACTCCGATGCCGTTTGCATTCGGGGTCGTCGTGCCGTTGCCCACGAAGAAGTCGGCATCGTTACCGTTGGTGCGTGAGGTCTGGAGGATCGCCCGCCAGGCATTCGTGCTGGCGGCCGGGTACAGCAGGTCCAGCACGAGCGAGTATTGGTTGATGTAGATGCCGCCGCCGTTGCCGGGGGCGTTGGTGTGCATGACATAACCTTCACTGGGCAGGCAAGCGGGGAACTTCATCACCGACGCAACCGAGCCGGCGATATTGGGAATGCCGAACGAGACGGTTGTGCCGAACTGGGTCTTGGAGGCCGTCGTGCCGCCGTAGTACTCCATCGCCACGCCACTTGTGGCAGAGAGGTCGCCCCCGTCGAAGTCCCACTGGCCGAGGGTCCGCGCGGCAACGGGTCCGGCCGACCATATGAGACAGAGGCAGGCAGTCCAGATCGATATCGTCAGGCGGCCAATACGCTGCACGAGGAACACTCTCCGCGCGGAGACGCCGGCACTTCGCGCAAACAAAGTGCCGGGCGGCAGCCGAACGCTCCCGCCCGGCACGAACAGACTAACCTTTTCCTGATCCAGGCGCCGCTCCAAGCCGGTCGAACCTGAACAGAAGGTGCGGCGATGTCAGCTTCATGCCCGACGACGTCGCAGCAGCGGAAGGCCGCCCAGCAGCAAACCCAGCGTGGCCGGTTCCGGAATCTCCAGCGGCGTCGGCATATCGGCACCGTCGATCCATCCGCCCATTCCAGCAACTTCGGCGCTGGTCAGAGCGCGATTCCACACCGCCACTGTACCCACGAGGCCCCAACCATCTTCCCAACTGTCGTCCGCGAAGAGATGGAACCTGTCGGGATACAGAGAGAACCTGCCATCGATCGGCTGGGGTGTGCCGTCGAGGAAGAGGACGCCGTCAACATAGACCCGGAAGAAGCTGCCGTTGTCGATGGACCACACGATCCTGTGCCATTTCGACGCATCATAAGTCAGTGTCGAGTAGCCGGCTGCACCGATACCGATGTGACCGGCGCCGTCGGTAAACAGGTCGCCGTCACTATCGTTGCCGCCCCATGAGGTCTGGAACAAGCTGTTCCAGCCGGTGAGGCCGCTGGTCTGCACGTAATCAATGGCAACGGTGTACTCATTCACATAGCTGCCGCCGCCGTTGGGGGTGAAGCTGGGGTTGACCGTAAGGTAGTCCCAACTGCGCTCCTGAGCGATGCCGTTGTCGCTGAGCCCGGGCTCAATAACGGTCCAAGGACCTACCATCCATGCGCTGTTGTCGGGGTGGCTGCTCGTCATGTCGACGCCAATGGTCGCTTTCATTGTCGCCCGCTGTGTGACCGGGTCCCTGGCTTCGAACCGCCACAGACCGGTAACGCCCGGCGGGACGTTGGGCACGGCATTGGCGGCACCCGCCGCCACAAGCACTGCCAGAACTGAAACAAACCAGATAGAATTTTTCACGTTTTCTCCTCCATTCATTGTGTTCTCTAATCCAAGCGTAAGACCTGCCGGCCGACGACGGCCGACCGCTCTCGCCAATCCTCACATTTCCCATTGTATTCCGGCGTTGTCCCGCGAGGCAACCTGAACCCCAGCCGCGATGGTTTAGCGGACTTTGTGCCCCCGCGAGTTTCTTTGCACCTCCCCTCTGCGGATAGGTCACCTCATCCTGAGCATTTCACCTGTCAAGCCGGGACTCCGTGACACTATCACTGTTTCGCGCGTCGTAGAAGCGGGTCCCAATACTGCAGGAATTTGTTCGGCGAACCTGCCGGCGGGTTGATGGTGCCCGCCCTGCGATACTCCGTGTGGCCGTCGTTGAAAACGATGTTGCCGCCTTTCTGATGTCTCCTGACGTTGACACCCTCGCCCGTCCCGCCGGTGTCGCCGTCGACGAAAGGCCACCACAACTGCCCACCGAACAACCTGTCATTCTTCGGATTGGCATCCGCGAGCAGAATATTGAGAGACGGGCTTTTGACGCGACTCTCCGAAAACCACGGATGACTCCGAAGGCCGGCATATTCTTCATAGCCGCCATTGGTCGCATGATTCCAAAGCCCAAGGAACCACGCGTTGTAACCGTATCCGATGTCCAGCCGGTTGTAGGCCCATGACCAGACAATACCCGAGTCTTCTTGCGTGTGGTTTGCCAGCGTCGGACAGTGAGGTATCTCCGGAGACTTCGTGTATCGCTCCAACTGCTGAAACCACGCCCACTCTCCGAGGTCGTCCCGGCCCTTTGTGCCTGCCTGGACCTTGGTGCGGTGCGGAGGGAATATGCCCTTGTGGTCCGAAAGGTAGAAAACAATGGCATGCTGGAGTTGCCTCAGATTATTCTGGCAGACCACCCGTCTCGACTGTTCGCGAGCTTTGGACAGCGACGGGAGCAGGATCGCTATCAGCAACGCGATGATCGAGACCACCACGAGCACTTCGATCAGCGTGAAACCCGGCTGCCGAACCGGGTTCCCGCCCCGGCGAGCCGGCCTTGCCCCTCGCCGTACAACCAAGCTGTCCACCGACATCGTTCTTGGACACGGCATCCTTTGAGATCTCCGAAACTGCGTTGGCATGCAGCAAACGATCCCTCGCTGCCCTCGCGGCAGCACCCAAGGCGATCGCTGCCTCATGCCTGCTGCCTGTACCGCATGATAGCGGTAGTATCGGCGGCTCGTGAATATCATTTTGCGCAAAAGCCTTGTCGGTTTGCGCCGGACCTCTGCCATGCAGCATCGAGGGCAGGCTTACGGCGGACTTCTTGGCATTTTCACACCTCTCTCAACCGAGAATCCGCGCTGGAAGTCTCCCGCCGGTTTTGCCACAGGCTCACCGTGTTCCTGCATTGCCTCGTTTTGGGTGTGCGGTGAATCAGGGCTGATACCTTCTGACACTGCTGGTGACAGCCTTGGACGACGATCGCGGAATCCATTCAAGCCGTATGTGAAGTCGCCTTGGTTGCGCATTTGCACCACGGAGCTGATAACTACTCCGGCTTGTCAAGGAATTTGGAGGAACTTGACGATTCCGCGCTGGACATGATCCTGGGCGAGACCGATAATGGCGGATACAGTATAGTAGCACCTCCATTCGCGTCAGGTGAATTCGGTTGTCTCTGCTGCTGTCTTCTGCGATACGTGCCGGAATGGAGTGTCTGGGGAATCCATTCATGACCCGAGCTCGTCGAGTTGCACTGTTGATCGGCCAGGACATCGGTTTTTGCCGTCGGGTTTTGCAGGGGGTCCACGACTACGCCATCACCCGAGGTTGGGTTTTTCATGACGCCCGTGCAGACATTCGAGCCCTCCGCCCCATGCGGATGTGGAAGCCCGACGGTGTGATCTGTAGCGTGTTCGACGAGGACGTTGCGCGGAGGCTGGCCTGCTGCCATGTGCCGGTCGTGAACACATCGAGTATGATCACCACCTGGAAAGGCCCGCTGGTGGACGTGGATCACCTCGAAGTTGGACGTTTGGCAGCCGAACACCTTCTCGACCGCGGATTCCGAAACTTCGGTTTTCTGGGAAGCGCCGACGGAGGATGTTCCATGGGGCGGGCTGCGGGCTTCAGCAAACGTCTGGCCCAGGCAGGGTTCACGCCCTTCGTGTGTCACGCGGAGTACCGACCTGTTCCGGTTCTGGACGCAAGCTGGCAAGGACTCAGCCGGTCGGTCCAAAGCTGGCTGCTCAGGCTGCCCAAGCCTGTTGGGGTTCTGGCATCCCACGACAAGCCCGGCCGGGACTTGGTGGACACGTGCCATCAACTGGGCCTTCGGGTCCCGGATGAAGTCGCGGTCGTGGGGGTTGACGACGACGAATTCGAATGCCGGCTGTGTCATCCGCCGTTGTCCAGCGTACACAATCCCGGAGTGCAGATCGGATATGAAGCGGCGAGACTGCTGGACCGGCTGCTCTCGGGCGAATCTCCCAGGCAATTGCGCCTGAGCATTCCACCGACCCACGTGGTTGCCCGCCAATCCACCGAAACCACAGCGGTGGAAGACCCCGACGTGGCCGCCGCGCTCATCTGGATCCGCGACCACCTCTCGGAGGACATCAGCGTGGACGGGGTCGTCGAGGCAATCGGAACCTGCCGTCGGACGCTGGAACGGCGGTTCCGGGCCGCAGTCGGCGATTCCATCCTGGAGAAGATCCGGAGGATGAGAATCGAAAAAGCCAAGCATCTCCTCGCCGAAACGGACCTGAAGCTATCGGTCATTGCCCAGCAGTGCGGTATCGGGAGCGCTGCGCGCCTGACGGTGCTCTTCAAACAGGTGACAGGATATCAGCCGTCACTCTTCCGGCGCACGGCCGCCAATAGGTCGAACCACCGCGAGTAGTCATGCGCCTCCCGCTGAACGCGATGACGCAAAAAGGCAATGGACTGTCGCAAACGGGTATGTTGCTTTCGACGGATGCTTGTTAGAGTACGGGATAGAAGATCCGCATTCCCGGTTTACTTATGGAGGGAACGGGAGAGGGGCGTCCGAAAACCGCGCGAGAATCACGGTGGCCGGCCGGTGGCAAGGCCGAATTCGCTCCATCTCTCGGTGTCGCGGGTTTTGATCGATAACAAGAACCGAGCAGTTGTGTACGAAGCGGTTTCTCCTCCCGCTTCCCTTTGTATGGAGGGTCTGTGATGATTTGCAGGAATCTGCTTGCAGCGGTGACACTCATTGCCATTCTGGGATTGCCGCCGGCCTTCGCCGGCTTGAGCGAGTATCAGGACGCGGTCCATGCCGAGCCGAGCTTGATCAGCTACTTCACCTTCGACGCGGACTCGGGAACCGCCGCAGCGGATACTTGCACGACGGCCTTACCCAACCCCACCGGCGCGCTGCAAGGGACGGCGACCTTCACCCCGACCGGTGAGGGCTTCGGCGGAGCCGGCAAAGCATTGTCGCTTACGGGGGCGGGCTGGGTCAACTTCGGCGCGGTTGCGGAATTCGCCTTCGGTGGTCAGTCAGCGGAGTTGGCCACGCCCGGCACGGTGGAGATGTGGGTTCGCCCGAGCTGGGATCCGTTGACGCCGCCGAGCTACAATCCGGCGCTGGCGTCCGTGCGCGAGGTCACGCCGGGCAATGATCCCAACCCTTATACCCGCTGGAGTATGCACCTCGAAAAGACCAGACTCGGCTGGGGCGTTTTCGGGGGGATTATGGGCTATCACCCGGAGTACTGGAACTTCCGGCCGGACCAGTGGTATCACGTTGCGTTCGTGTTTACCCCTAACTACCAGAACAACACGAACTATCCCACGACCCGGGTCTTCGTCAACGGCATCTTGCTGGGCGACTTCTGGGGATACCTCGGTGCGAAAACCGACGCGCCGTTCCAGATCGGTGCAGCCGACCCGAACGGCGGCAGTGCTTTCATCGGCCTGATCGACGAAGTAGCCGTCTACTCGACCTGGTTGAGCGACTCTGCCATTGCCCAGCATTACCTGGCGGCGGTCGGGGTGGCCCCGCCCACAACGCCGCTGCCCAGCCGGGCGGCCTACGGGGCCCAAGTCATGGCTGATGCTCCGATAGGCTACTACAGCTTCGAAGGCGACACCATCTCCGTGACGGACAACTCGGGTAACGGTCGCCATGGCACGCTGGTCGAGCCCGCCAAGCTGCGCTGGACCTCGGGTTTCGGCGGCGGACAGGCCCTGGCTTTCGACAACAGCGGCAGCAGCGGCGGCATGGTGAGTATGGGTGCTGTCGAGGACTTCACGTTCGCCGATGGCACGGGCACAGTGGAGGCCTGGGTCGCCCCGGCGCCGGGCATCAAGTATCGGAGCGACAACTTCAGTTGGCCGTTCGGCAACTACCGACCCGGTATCGCGTCGTGCGCCGACGATTACTGGCATCCCTATTATGCCCTCGAAATGCGAACCAGCGATGCGACCATAGGCGTCGAGAACGTCCCGGAATGGTACGTGAACGGGCCCATTCCCGGCGGGTTGCCCGAGGACGAACACTGGTTCCATGTGGTAGCGGTGTTCAATGCCGGCAAGTTGGATTATTACGTCAACGGTCTGCAGGTCATCAACCAGGCTGACTTCCAACTGCTGCCGCCCGATGGTTTCCTGGGCAACTTCCAGATCGGCGCCATTGACCCGCAGGGTGACTGGGGCTTCCCGGGCAAGATCGACGAAGTGGCTGTCTACGACGCGGCCCTGTCGCCCGAGCGGATCGCCGCCCACTATTCCTCGGTCGCCATGACCTTCGACATTCATGAGATCGAATTCCTTGACCCCACGAACCTGACTCCGGTGGACGTCACCCTGTCGGCCCCTTCGGGCCAGAGTTCCAGCGGGCTCGAGCTCACGTTCTCCTACAATCCGGCGATCATCACGGTGACGGTGCCGGCGCTGAGCCTGACGCTCACGCCGGGCGTGGCGTATCCCATTCCTGACGGCACCACCAGTGCAGTGCTGAGGGTAAGTCCGGTGAGCGGAGGCTACGGCACAACAATGTTAACCGCCACGCCGAATGCCGCGTCCGGCTGGCTGGCCGGCGACAGCATCCAGATCCAGTCGAGCCTGGTCATTGTGGGCGGCATGTACGTCAACGACCATTTCGATGACAACGCCGTTGGAACGAACGTGAACGGCGTCGGCGGCGGCTGGTATGTACCATACCAGGCCAAAGGAGCTCCATCGGAGTCGGACAGTTCCCTGAAGATTCTTAACAACTCGGGCTGGTACGCATGGACGGGAATCGCCTCCAAGTCCGCGGGTGAATTTCCCTTCATGAACGAGGATGGCATCCGTATCGAGTGGGTGATCAACTACGTTCAGCTTACGGCCGCCGGCGGTGCCAGCGGCGCGCCGAACTCTGACGGCGCGGAATGCTTCCACGAACTCGGTGTCATCTCCGCAAACGCAGAGAATAATCAATGGAACGAGCTTTACCGGAACACGAAAGGCGGCCTCTACGTAAACCTGTTCTACAGCGGATACGTCGATTCGCCTACCGAGAACATCACCGTGAAGGGCAGCATCCGCGTGGTAAACTCCAACCACCCGGAGGCCCGCAGTGACGAGGGGGCCAACGGCCTCGAAACGCCCGTGGTCTTCGAATTGACGAACGTGCATTCGATCACCCCTGCCAAGCCGCTGGTGGTCACGATCGAACTCGACCAGGACGGCTGGAAGGTCGGCTTTCCCCAGAACGCCGGCGCGGTCTACAGCGTCTGGCCCACGGGGACCTCGCGTCCGGGCCTCACCATTGACGACGTCTCGGGCAAGGTCCTCGGTGGCTGGGATGCCAACACGCTGGGAGCCGGCTTGGCCGGCGCGGCCATCACCAACGAGTTCGACAACGGTGCTTTCCTCTTCGCAGCGTTCCACAACATCGTCGACGGCAACGGGCAGGGCTGGATCGATAGCGTCAAAGCCTGCGTCGGCTGCCCGCTGGCGACGGACTGCCCCAACCCATTTGCCGATGCTGACGGGGACGGCGACGTGGATCAGGCGGACTTTGCCCAACTCCAGGCCTGTTTCACGGGAACAGGAGGCGGCATTCCTCGTGGCTGCGGATGCCTCGACCACGACGGGAGCGGCAGCATCGACTTGCCCGACCTCGACGCGTTCGAGATCTGCGCGAGCGGCGCGGGTGTTCCGGCAGCCAAGGCCTGCGACGATGAGTAGCGGCGCCCGGTGCAGCGGCCTGATTTGCAGGCGGCCCGGCCAAGGCGACTTAACCTCTTCGGTTTCCGTCGTCGTGACAGGTGTACGTTCTGGGTGAATGCTCCGGTTTCGGCCAAAGGCCGCCTTGGTCGGTGGCGAAGGCGACATCCAACTGTTCCGCAGCCTTTCCGATCACCCAGAAAGGGAACCCGGTCGTCCGGCTGACCGTGGACGCCGGTTGCCGCGACGAGATTCCCGCCACCTGAGGCGGACCGCCTTTTTGCGGGCCGCAACCCAAGCGCTCTGCGATCCAGAAACATGCGCGCAAGCCGCACAGACATCGGGCTGCAAGGTTCCCAAGCGGCCTTTGCCCATAACCAAAACACGCACGCAAAATGTACGCCAGTTGCGACGGAAGGTTTTGATGCGGACGTTTCCGCCTCCGTTCGAGAGAGTGGTTGTATGTGAGGCGCGGGCGGTCGGTCGGGGAGCTGAGCACCGCCGACCCGGGCGCGCAGATCCGTTTCCACGGGGACTCTGCAGATCATCGTACAAAAGGCCCCGGCCGCCGTTTCCCAACGCTCATCCGGAACGGCCGGCGACTCCAGACAAATACGCCCTCAGGAATGATCGGAACTCTGCATCCGGGGCCCGACCAGTGGTGTGGACCGCGATGGTTCTCGGTACGCCGCCGAGGATTTGATATGCCCTTGTCAGGGCCAGATCGGAGGCAATGCCGGTCTGGTAGCGGTGAGTTCGGAGCTTCTGGTAGGTCAGCATCCGCGGCTTGCCCCAGGGGATGCCTGTTTGGGCGGGCACGATCTGCGAGAGGAACGTCCAGTTGGCGGTGTTCGACAACGTCCCGTAGGCCGGAGGAATGAAATGTACTCCGTTCGCCGTCTTGCCGTCGACATAGGCCAATACCGCGACCGACACGGCGTCGTGGTTGGCCAAGTGCGACGAGGCGATGACGATCCAGGAATCGGGTGTGGCGAGCGTGCCGACATCGGGACCGACGTTGAGAAGGACCTGCTCGGCCAGGGTGATGACCAATCGCAGGCGTTGGCGGATATCCGGGATGTAGTTGACCTCGACGTACTTCTCGTGAAAGCTGCCGGCCTCGAAGTGCATCTGGAACCGGCTGTCATCGCGAAGCCAGCCCACCGCTATTTTGTGACCGTGCGTGTAGCCGGCCAGGACGTGCGACGCAAGTCGCGGCAGGTAGATGATGTGGTCGACCTCGCGGATGATCCTGGCCACGTATGGTGGCTCCCGCCAGTGTGGGTTGTCGAACGGCAGCGAGGCCTGGAAGTATCCCGTTTCGTAGCCGTAGTCATCGAAGAAGCACGGCCTGGCACCCGAATCGACGATGGCTTCATGGAGGCCGTTCTTTCGCATCAGGGTCTCGGTGGAGCCGTGCCGCTTGTCTCCATCGACCAGCCGAACGTATTCGACCCCGCCCTGGTCGCCGACGAGCACGCGTCCGGCCCCGCGGTCCAGCAGTTCGGTCACGATCGCGCGCACGGCGTTCGGCGAGGTGGCGGCCGGGTGCGGATGCGCCGAGTTCGATGACAGCTTGACGAAGACGGAATCGCCGCGCCTCAGCCATGACCAGTCCAATTGGCGGCAGGCGTTGCGGACCGCCATTTGCGGGCTCGACTGGCCGTCTCGCGGAAACAGACCGAGAACCACCTTGTCGGGCGAATCAGGATCACTTGGTGCGTCTGCCGGATGATTGTTGGTCAGGGTTACGCCCACCGGCTGCATGCAACCTGAGACAAGCGCCGCTGATGCGATTGCGGCCGCGCCGTGTTTCAATAGCTTGCGCCTGCTGATCTGCTCGTTCACGTTTTGAATTCCTCGGATCTCCTCGTGGTTGACAGATTCCCTCAGTCCTCGTGCCTGCATGAAAAGACATCAGTCTCTCGATCGTCGCCGAGGTATCTTCCGCTGCAGCCCTCGGTGACCCGTCCGGCCGTGGTGCTTGCGCGGCGTCATTTGATGGTTGCCGGTATCCGCCGGCGTTGTTTTCGCCCGACGTTCCGGATGGGGCTTGTAGTTCTTCAGAAGATTGACTTCCGAAGAAGTCAGAGGCCGGAATTCTCCGGGCCCCAGCCCGCGAAGCGACAGCGGCCCGATCCGGATGCGGATGAGTTTGCGGACCGCGTGGCCGATCTTGGCCAGAACGCGGCGGACCTCGCGGTTTCGGCCCTCACGCAGCGTGATTTCGACGACGCTCTGGTCTCGGGCGGCATGGATGACGGTTGCCTCCGAGACGCGGGTCTTGCCTTCCGCCAGCCAGACACCCTTTCGCAGCTCATCGAGCTGTTCCCGGGTGATCAGCCCGTTGACATGGGCACGATAGGTCTTGGGTATGCCATGACGAGGGTGGGTCAATCGCTGGGCCAGTTCGCCGTCGTTGGTCATCAATAACAGGCCGGTGGTGTCGGCATCCAGCCTTCCGACCGGAAAAACGCGTTCGCGGACGCCGCCGAGAAGATCGACGGCCCGGGGCCGTCCGTCAGGGTCGTAGTTCGTGCAATGCACACCTTTGGGTTTGTGCAGGAGGAAATAGACCTTGCGCTGGGCCCGCAGCGGCCGACCGTCAACGGCGATCTTGTCGACGTCGGGATCGACGAGCACAGGTAACGAATGAACCTTGCGAGCGTTAACCGACACCCGGCCGTCGAGGATGATCTGTTCACATTCTCTACGCGAGGCCAGGCCCGCCGCCGCGAGCACTTTCTGGAGTCTTTCCTTCGGCATGTATCCTTCCCTCGCGGTCCGCTTTCTTCGCGGCGAGCGGATTGTCAGCCCATCGGGATTGGCCGACGTCGCATTCGCTGACGGTCGCGCATGTACCTTCGCGCATCTTGCCCGCGCGATCGATGACATCCGTTTTCAACAATATCGTAGTGTCCCACCGCCGGCCAGGGCAACAGTCGAGCTGCCGTCTGTTTCTGCCCGTGCCTGAGGTTGCGAAGCGGCAAAGGGCATGCGCGGCAGAGCGGGCAAGGAACTCATGGGTTATCGCCGTTCACGACGTCTTCGAGGTATTGCATCGGGTTGTCGCTGTTGGCGGCGGCGGAGAAGAGGTCAAGGGCCCGTGACCAATCGCGGCCAACCAGCTCAAACGCCTGTTCGAAGAGCCGCTGGTTGCTGTAGTATCGCCGGTCGACGACCAGGAAAGCGTTGTTCAACAGGTTTTCGGTGTAGGCGTGGTAGTCTTCGGGGAAATGCATCAGCGGAAGGGCTTCTTCCGCGAAGCGGCGGCGCCAGGCTTCGAAAACGCCCACTCGCGCCGCGATTTTCTGCTCAGACGATAGGTCGCTACCGTAAAGGTCGTTCAGCTCCTCGGTCAGGTCGCGCAGAAACAACCTGAAGACGTCGTCGTCCTCGTACGCCTCGAGGGTTTCCCTGATCAGAGGCGAATCCTGTCCAAACTCAACCGCCAGGAACTCGACGGCCACGGTCCGACCGACAAAAACGGCCAATGATTCGCTGAAGGTGATGTCCTTCATACTCATGACCGTGTTATGCGTCAATTCGTGGGCTACGGTGTCCGCCAAGGTGCCGTAGCTTCGTTCGAGCAGCCGAGAGGTCATCGGATCGGGCAGAAAAGGGATCGCAAAGGCGTCCACTTCATACATGAAGGTGTCATATCCGGCGGCGACCAGCCGGTCTTTTTCAGAAAATGCTTTGTCCAGATTAAAGAAGCCGAGGTAGGGAAGAGGGCCGGCGAAGGGGACGTACCAGTAGTAGGGTGTAATCGCGTCTTTTCTCGAAGCGGTCAGGTTCCAGGCAAGCGCTTGGCCATGGAGGTTGACGAAGGTCTGGAAGTTGTTGCCCACCTCGAGTCCGACCACGTCGCGGCAGTAGTCCCTTGCTCGCAGGAGGAAGGCGAGCTTGTCTTTCTGTTCCTCTGAGAGCGTCGGATCGTTCAGGGCCCACTCGACAGGAACCCGCCGACCGAGGAAAGCCAACTCACCAATGACTACCGAGGGGATGTAGCCGAGGGGCCATCCTCCACAACCGGCGGTCAATGCAAGGGTTGCACTCATCAAGCCGACCGACAGTCGGCGGGCAATCACATACCGGGCCATTCAGGCAACTCCCTCAGTGGCAGCGGGACGCGCTGATTATAGCGGGTCACCACGTGGCGGAGATCGCCGGCAGCCGGCTCCACCGTCACAACCGCACCGAATGCTGGAAGAAAATCCTGACTCCGATCAGGATCAACATGAGCCCGCCCAGGACTTCGGCGGCTTTTCCGTATCTTCCTAAGATCTTGTTGGCAAAAGTGATACCGATGGCGCTGAAGGCGCAGGCGACCAGCCCGATGATCACCGAGGGCAGCCAGATGGTGACGTTGAGGAACGCGGTGCTCAGGCCGACGGCCAAAGCGTCGATGCTGGTTGCCACGGAGAGGGTGACCAGGAGCCAACCTCGCGTCGGGTCCGACTGCGTGCGCTGGTCTTGCCTCTCGAATGCCCCGAACAGCATTCTGCCGCCGATGAAGCACAGCAGTCCGCAGGCCAACCAGTGATCCCAATCGGCGACATAGCCCGCGACTCTGGAGCCGGCCCACCAGCCGATGACCGGCATCATGAATTGGAAGAGGCCGAAGTGCCAAGCGATGCGAAAAACGTGCCGGGGCGTGACCTTGCCGACGGTCAAGCCGACCGCGATGGAAACGGCAAATGCGTCCATCGCCAAGCCGACGGCCATTCCCCATATGGACAACCATTCCAACAGATGATCTCCCGCGAGTTCCTGTTTCGAAGTCGCCGGATGCCGCCGCATCCTTCCGATTCGCAGGACAGTCTCAGGCGAAGTGCGTCGGAAGGCAAGTCGTTTCGGTCACTGGCTGCCGAGAACCGGCGGTTTGCGAGAGGTCGGCGGTGCGTCACCGGGCTCGTTCGATGGTCGACACAATCCGCCAGACGGTTTGAAGATGGATACCGACGTTGACAGTAACCGCTCCATCATCGGTGCGAAGCGGTCGGTTCGCACCGGCAATGAATCGATCGAGACCCGACATGGCAAACACGAGCCCCGGGTTTTTCTGCATTCGCAGGCCGACGGTTTCGCCGTCATCGAGGGGCAGATCTTCGATCTGCATCCAGAGTTGGCGATGGGCTTCGATGCGGGCTGCTCGCTCAGCCCAGTCGGTGGCGCCTGTGTCATTGGTCGCGTCCGAGGGTGCCCTGCCGGCCCCTTGGACCACCAGGAAGCGGTCGGCCCAGTCGGGCCGCGGCGGTTCGGTTCCTTTCTTCAGCGGCGGCTTGTACGCGCTCGGTACAGGCGGGGTGACGGCATACCCTTCCGCCTCCAGATTGTCGGTAGCAGGGAAATCGACGGACTTGAAAAGCTCGCTTCGTTCGAAACCATCGACGGCACGGCCGGCGTCCTGCAACAGCCTGAGCAGTTCGGGTTGCGTGAGCTTCATCGTGACGCGGCACACACCTGTTGGGTCAAATACCGCCTCTCCAGCGGGCGCTTCTTTGAGCAGGCTGTTTACGGCGACTTTGAGCTTCTTCTCGCGATGCAGGATGAATCCCAGCTCACGGCCGTCCGGCAGTTTGCAGTACCCCATGCGAACGAGCATGGCCGCGCGTGCATCGGCGGCCGCGGCTTTTTGGGCTAGCGCCGTTTGCCAGGGACTGCAGTGCCGCCAACCGAGCTGTTCGTTCACGAGGCTGCTCGAAGGCAGATATCGGCCGGTGGCGAGGACGGCGGGCGGATTCGACTTGGCCCAGGTGATGGTCATGTCGGGCGGGCCGTTCGCGTTTCTCAATCGGTTTTGGATGAGGTCTTCCAGTGTGCGGTCGAGAGCCGAAACCGGCAACCAGGCATCGACTTCGAGCAATCCGCGGGCGTGGCGGTACGGATGCCAGGATTGGCACTTCTGACGTAGCGCCGACCGGACGGCCAGCTCGTCATCTGCTGAGCGGCCCAAGACGCAGCGGAGTTCCTGTCCGGTATTCAGGCGGAGTTTCCCGACCTCTTCAAACAGATGTTCAAACGAATCATCCACGGCGCGGTCGCGATCGGCGACGGCGCGGGTGGGTCGCGACTGGGCTGGTGTGGGCGTCGGGAAAGCGATCAGCAGTGCCGCGATGTTCAATACCGCGAGCCACAGGCGGGCGCCATGAGGCGTCACTGGTTCAGATCGGTTGGCATGAGCGCGTCGGGCCATGACGTCTACGTCTCTCGCATACCTGCCCGGTTGAAGCCGGCATCCTGGCGGGGCGTGTCGCAGGGCCGGTGGAGTGATTGCCTGGCGATCCGTAAATGCTGTATCGGAAAAGCCCTGAGAGCCCATCATAATGACGGTGGCTTTGTCCGGGCTGTCAAGCGACGCCGTGTTCCTGCGTGACGGCTTGCCGCCTGGAGGCGTTGAGTCCGCACGCCGAGGCTCAGTTATACGGACCGGCCGCCGGAGGCGACAGATTGAATGCCCGCGCTTATCAAGGCGTCGATCGCCAGTGCTGATATGGGCGATTTCGGCCAAGATGCGGTGGAGAGCCGGGTTGGCGGTTCATCGGGCGGTCAGACGCCACGTTTGGGTCTGGTATTGTCCGATGCAACCTGTGACGAAAACTGAGCAACCTGCACGGGCCCGAGACAGAAGCGGCGGCACTCCTCGCGGCTGACCGCCTTCAGGCGTTCTCGTTCTCTTCGTCCTCGTCCTGGTCTATCTTCCATCGATCAGCCTCGTCGATCTCGTTGATCTCTCGTTCCATATGCCGGAACATTTTTTCCTGAAGCGGAGCCAGTCGACGATACATGGCGACCGTTGCCTGATATGACTGGACCATCATGTCGAGCTTGATCAACTGCCATTTGACGAGGCATTCGGGTTCTTTGATGGTGCTGAACGGGTCGCATTTGAAGCCGACTTGGCCTGCCGGGCCCCGGACGAAGAATTCGCACTCGCTGCATTGGATCATGATTTGCTCCCCGGTCTCTTGCCGCATTTGCCGGTCGTCTCAAGGCGCCGACCGGTGATCATTATACATCCGCAAGCCGAAAGGTGTGCAATTGCGGCGTCTCATTCGTTGTGCAAAGGGGGCAAGGGGCCGGCCGGGTGGGTGCGGCCTGTTGACCCGGTCTGTCTCGGCTGCGGCTTTGGGGACCGACCTGAACCTGAATCATTGGGGGGCTTGAAGAGCCGGGAGCGCGACGGACCGGTTGTTCTGCGCATGTGTTGTCTTCTGAGCGTGGCAGGTCATCAGCAGCGCAACGGGCGCGAACATCACACCTGTCACGATTGCGTTGATCAACAACAGATAAGGAATCGCATCGAGGCTGTTGACCCAAGTGACGAACGGATGGTCGGCTGCCGGGACCGCAAAGAAGGCGTAATTCACGTTGAGCGCCGGCGATACGGCTACCCGGCAGGTAACGCTGAGCAGCAGGAAGAGAAGCGAAGCCGCCGGCAGCGCCAGCCGGGAGAACGAACCGTGCCGCCAGACGATCACCAACAACAGCGGAGCGAGGTAGAAATGATGGGCGGTCGCGATTCGAGTCCAAGTGTCGGTGGTCAGAATGTAGGCCGTAGCTCCCAGTGGAAACCAACCGAGCAGCAGCCCGGAGAGGCTGTCTATGAGCCAGAACGTATGCGGCAGGGCAACGGCGGTACAGGCTATTGCCACCAGGCGGACGGACTGTGTGACCAGCCCGAGGCCTGCGAGAAGGAGGCTGATGTGGCAAAGCCACAAGACCTCTCCTGGTGACTGTCTGACCAAATTGATAAGCCCGACCACGTACGCGAAGTGCAGCAACAGTGCGGCCCCGATCCACCGGCCGAACCGGGTGCCAATAGGCCGCGTCGGCAGGAAGGTCTGGTGGGCCACGGTGTCCTCAACTTTCCGAGGGGCGATCCGTAACAATCCCAACACCAAGCTATCAACCTCCATGCTACACCAGCAACAGCCTGATGCCAAGTTTTTGCCGCGTCACCAAGGCAGTACCAGCCAAGACGGGAAGAAAGAGAGGGTTCCGGGGGAAGCGTCGCGCGTCGCGCACGGCTCATTACCGAACCGGTAATGGTCCGTGGGAGGTCAGTTCACGATCATGGGCAGGGTGCGACAGATGTTTTCCGGATCGCCGCAGAGTTCCTCGATGGTTCGCTGGAGGTAGATGGGGGCCCGCTTCTGCCAGCGGGCAAATTCTTCCTCGGTCCATTGACCGGCGGTGGCCGGGTTGTCGACACAGGTCTTCCGCGCGTCGTGCCGGCATTGTTCCTGGATGATGCGGCAGGTGTGCTCCAGTTGAGCCGGCCGACGCTGTTCGGCCTCGATCAGCCATCCGGTGGTCTTGCGCAGGTTGCTGCATCGACGGGCCAAGCCTTGCTGGATTTCGCGTTCTCCGCAGGGGGCACAACAGGCGGCGGGAAACAAGGCGACCACGAGAACCAACGGTAATCGACGTTTCATTGACGGACTCCAACATCGGCCGAGTCGCCCCGAGCGCCATGCGCTGAGCGGGGCGGTTTCCTCGCTCCGTAGGGATTATACCGACAAGCTGGGCCGGCGCCGCCCAAGTACGAGCCGGGGGTGACCGGTTGCTGTTGGGTGATCCTAAGGCGGATCGCCTTTTTGCGGGCCGCGGCCCAAGCGTTCTGCGATCCGGAAACATGCGCGCAAGCTGCACACATATCCGGCCGTAAGGTTCTAACCATCGGCCAGGTCACGGCTTATCCCAGCGTCGCAGACGGCGGCGTTGGGGGAAGGACGGCAAATACGGAATACCGAGAATGGGGTGTCGTTGCGAACGACGAAACACGCCGGCGGTGGTGTTTCGGTGCGTGCCAAGAGACTCGGGAGGAAGGCCGCTCCCTGGTCTGCATACCGATGTCCCTGGTCGGTTCTGTGCAACTGGAGGGTTCCGTCTTTCCGGCGGCCGGCGGTCGGGCCGGTCGGGTATTACGCTTGCGGTCCCGAGTTGTCTTGTCTGCGGCGGAGTTCGGCCAGTTCGCGTTTGGTGGCCTCGAGATCGAAGGCCATGTACTTCATCTTGACCCGCCAGTCGTCCAGAAGGTACCGCAGCTTGGAGAAGTTCATCTTGAGATCCGACTGCCGCTGCAAAGTCTCATGGAGGAGCCTGAGCAATGGCTCGCGCTGGTCTTCGGGAAGGGTCTCGATTTTGCGGCGGGCTTCCTCGATCCGCACGGCAAATACTTCGTCGGTCATGGGGCTCTCTCCCTTCCCGGCCGTTGGGCAGTGATTGCTGTCGCACCAACGACGCTACTTCAATTTTATGATTGCGTGCAGGGCAGGGTCAAGAAAAAACGGGTCTCGCGGAGATGGTCCGATAGGGTGTGGAGACTGCCGGTCTGGAACGTCCATTGGTCCGCAGCGGCAGGCGCCGCCACAAGAGCCCAAGACCCTCACAGTTGCGGTATCGGACCCTCGGGGGTCCACATGACGCGCAGGTTCCTGGGCAGCGGCACGGGGGCAGACGGGACGGGCTTGTTGAGCATTTTGACGGCTGCGCCGGGTTCTTTTGTGAAGACCATGACTCCGGCTTTGCCCATCACGTCTTTGGCGGCCGCGGGGTCCTCCGCGTGCTCTCCCTCGGGCCACCAACCCTTGTAGGGCAGCAGCTTGACCTTGGGGTGGGCGCGGATGCGCTCGGCGTTGCCGGCGTTGACTTCGACGACGTGATCCCAGATGTCCGCCTCCTCGAACATATGAATGATGTCATCCTGCAAACCCGCTTCCTTGACGTCCAAGTGCAGGAGCATGCAGCGTTGTCGGGCCAGCACGATGAAGGCCGCCAGCGTGGGCACGCGGGTATTCTTGTCGGCGGTGCCGAAGGTTTTGGTCATGCCGCGGCTGAGGATTTCGTAGTAGGTCATATCTTTGAGCTTGCCCTCGCCCGGGATCATGCGGCCGGCGGTATCGTCGTGATGCAAATAGAGCACGCCGTCTTTGCTTCGGCGGATGTCGATTTCGACGCCGTCGGCCCCGCGATCCATCGCGGCGGCGTAGGCCTCCAGGGTATTCTCGGGGGCCGCTGTGCGGTCACCTCGATGGACCATCACCGGCGTGCCTTGGCGGCGCGCGGCGATCTTGTTGTGTCTGAGGGCCCGCTGCTCGTCGGACTCGGGCGGGATCTGGTTGATATAGCCGAGAACCGGTTTGCCCTCAGCTTTGTCATCCGGGGCGGCCTGCGGTTTCTCGGCAGGCTTCGGCGGGGCCGGTTTCTTCACTGTAACGGCCATTCCCTGATCACTGACCTTGAGGAACAGGGTCTCGAGATCCGGGTTCTTCGTGACCGCCTCGATGTATTCCTTCATTTGTGAACCAAGATTCGTGGTGTTGTGAGCCAGGATCAGCCCGTTGGGCCGGACCAGCGGCAAGAGCTTGTTGAGGTAATCAAAGTAGCCGGGTTTTTCGGCGTCGATGAAGACCATGTCGATCGGTCCCTTGAGCCGTGAGATCTCCTTATGGGCATCGCCTTCGACCAGCGTGACGATGGACTCGACGCCGGCCCGCTTGAAGTTCTCGCGGGCCAAGGCCGCCCGACCGGCGTCGATTTCGAAAGTGGTGAGCTTGCCGCCGGTGCTTTGCAGCGCCAGACAGATCCAGAGGCCCGAATAGCCGTTCGAGGTGCCGATCTCGACGACATGTTTGGCGTTGGCGGCCAAGGCCATGAATCGAAGCAGGCGGGCGTCTTCGATGGGGACGTTCATCATCCCTGCGCGCTTGGTGTCGAGATCCTTGAGCACCTCGGCAATCCGGGCTTCATCGGCGCGGATGGGGAAGGGCTGTGACGTGTCTTGAGCTTTCAGCGCCGAGGTGCCGAGCAAGCAACCCACGGCGGCAATGATGATCAACCGACCGGCGCAATTGGTCCGATTCATGGTTTTCTCCGATTGAGTAGCAGGATCCGGCCCCCGACCGCGTTGCTGGGTGGCCGTCGGTCATCATCATATCGTTTCGCGACAAGACCGCGAGTTCGAGGGTCTTGGATCCGTCAGGCAGGACAACCGATACCGGGCAAAGGGGGATGGGATATTGACTAAGTATCTGTCCTTAAAAGGGTTAAGTCTCTCCGGGTATTCGCCTGTGGTTGCCTGACGGCACCGTTCCCTTTGCTGAGACGGCGGTGGCAGCGTTGGCTTTCGCGAAGTCTGCGCCGCAGCAAGGGAGCTGTAGGTGGCACTTGGTCGGGCAAGAAGGACCGGCAGAGGCGATCCGCCAGTGGCATCCCGTGCTTGCGCTTGGGGTTCCGCAAGAGCTACCCCAATCGACATCGAACTGGCCTGCGGGGCATTTACAAGGGTGGCCGTGCCGACTATACTTGCAGGATCGGGGTAGGTGGCGTACGAGAAGAGGGTTGCGAACGTTTGAGGAAGTTCAGCCGAGAAGGAAAGGATCAGTTTCCGTATGATTAAGGTGAAGGCCCGTGGCAACGAATCCCTGGAGCAGATGCTCCGCCGGTTCAAGAAGATGTGCGAGAAGGAAGGCCTCACCAAGGAAATCAAACGGACGGCCTACTATGAGAAGCCCAGCGAGCGCCGGCGGCGGCGGATCCGCAAGTCGGTGAAGCGAGTCGAGCGACCTATGGGTCGGTGAGAGCATCGAGAGCGGCTTCAGGACTGCACGGCAAACGGGCCAACAGGCGAAGTGCCCCGGGTGGCAGAGCTCGGGGTGGTTCGTTTTTACGGCTCTTTCATCCTGCCGCACCGCGCGCGAGAAAGTGTTTCAGTTCACATGCGGCCTCGGCCGCCACGTCGATGGTCTTGTCAATGTCCTCCTCGGTATGAGCCAGCGACAGGAACCACGGATGCGGTGTTGCGAACACGCCTCGGCGCTGGATCGCCGCACAAAACTGCTTGAGGACTTCGTCGCGAAGCTCCTTTGGGCAGGGGGTCGGATCGGTTTCGTCGGCGGGCTTGAGCACGGGCATGGGGGCGAATCCGACGAACTTGATCGGCAGCTCTTGTTCGCGAGCGAGACGGTTGAGCCCGTTCATGAGCCGCCGGCCGAGCCGCCAGAAGTGGTCAATGCCGTCCCGTTCTTTCAGAACGCGGATGGTTGTCAGCGCAGCCACGACGGACAACAAGTCGCCGTGAAAGGTTGCGGCCATGTGGGTGTCGGTTCGCTTTTCGAGGATGCTCCGCTTTCCAACGACCACGGCGGCCGGATAGCCGTTGCACATGGCTTTTCCGAAGGTTGCGAGATCGGGCTCGGCGCCGAACCGCGGGCCTGCGCCCTCCAGGCCGAAGCGGAAGCCGGTCTTGATTTCGTCGAGGATGAAGACGGCGCCGTGCTCATCGCAGAGCTGCCGCACACCGGGGAAGTAATCGGGCGAGGGGCCGTTGTCCTGTACCGATTCGACCAGCACGGCGGCGACCTGGCCCGGCGCGGTTTCGAGCATATTGCGCAGGGCCGGAAGATCGTTGTACGGAACGGCGACGCTCAGCTCCCGGTTAAACCTGGGAACGCCGGGATTGTCCGGCACGCACCAGTCGAGCCAGCCGTGATAACCGCATCGAATGATCCGTTCACGACCGGTGTGAGCCCTCGCGCAGCGGATGGCGCCCATGGTGGCCGCGGACCCGCCCACGAAGAACATGACCATCTCGGCGCAGGGGATGGTCTGGATAAGCATCTCGGCCAGTTCGATCTCGAGCGGATGTTCGATGCTGAAGACCGTGCCCTCCTCCATCTGCCGCCGCACTGCTTGGTTAACTTCGGGGTCGCAGTGTCCGAGGACAATCGGGCCGTAGCCCAGCAGGTAGTCGAGGTACTCGTTGCCATCGACGTCCCAGAACCGGGCCCCCTTGCCTCTGGCGGCGAACGAGGGCCCGCCGAGTTTCATGATGTCCACGGGCCTCTTGTGGGCCTGCCCGCCCCCGACGATGCATTGGCAGGATCGCTCCCAAAGACGTCGGGATTCTTTGTTGCGAGTCTCGATCAAGTTCGAATCGGACATTTCGGCCACCCCTGATGAAACTACCACCTGACTGACTGCTGAATTGTCGTGATCGTAACCAGTGCCGTGCCCGTTGGCCATCGCGATGGAGAGTTGGCGGGGCGGCGCGGGGTTGTTGTCCGCGGCCTTGCCCGCCGGTTCGAGGACGATATAGTGTTTCGTTCCACACCCGCCGGACGCGGTTCAGCGGCCGAGGCCCTGGCCCGACCGGCGGAAAGCAGACCTGCCCTGGAGAGCTAGCGTGCTGCGCAAAGAACCCATACCGACCGCTCCGGAATTCACTGTATTGGAGAGAATCCGCGTCCACATTTGTGCTGATGACGCCGAGGCCGCGCGAGAGGTCACGAGAATCATTGCCGACCTGATTCGCCAGAACAATGCGAACAGCCGCAAGACGGTTCTCGGGCTGGCGACCGGCAACACGCCGATCAACGTCTACCGGGAGCTGATTCGACTGCACCAGCAGGAAAGCCTTGATTTCTCGCGAGTCGTGACCTTTAACCTCGATGAGTATTACCCTATGAGGCCGGACAGCATTCAGAGTTACCGGCGCTGGATGCAGGAAAACCTGTTCGACCACATCAACGTCAAACCGGAAAACATCCACATCCCTGACGGCTCAATTCCCGAGTCGGAGGTGTCGGCCTATTGTGAGCGATACGAGGAGATGATCGAACAGGCAGGCGGAATCGATATTCAGATTCTGGGCATTGGCCGCACCGGTCATATCGGCTTCAACGAGCCCGGCTCGCTGATCGACTCGCGGACGCGGCTTATCGATCTTGACGCCGTGACCCGCCGGGATGCCGCGGCGGACTTTTTCGGCGAGGCGAACGTACCGCACCGAGCGATTACCATGGGCGTGGGGACGATCCTGAAAGCCCGGCGGATTCTGATGCTGGCCTTCGGCGAGCAAAAGGCCCCGATCATCCGCCGGACCGTCGAAGGGCCGGTCACGCACGCCGTTCCGGCCACGTTCCTACAGAACCATCCGAACGCCGAGATCTTTATCGACCGGGGGGCTGCCGGCGATCTGACGCGGGTTGAATCGCCGTGGTTGCTCGGGGAAATCGAATGGACGCCGGAGAATCAGCTTCGCGCGGTGATCTGGCTCAGCCTGAAGACCGGCAAGAGCATTCTGAAGCTGGATCCGGAGGACTACAGCGGGAATCATCTTTCCTCGCTTGTGCGGGCGGTCGGTTCGGCCGACCGGCTCAACCATCGGACTCATCGACGGCTCTCGGCAACGATCGTCACCAAGAATCTGATGGCGACGAAGCGGAGGATGCTCTGTTTCAGCCCGCACCCGGATGACGACGTGATCAGCATGGGCGGCACGTTGACCCGGCTCGTGCAAAGGGAGAACGAGGTTCATGTGGCTTACATGACCAACGGCAGCATAGCCGTGGCCGACGATCACGCACTGCAATTGCTGGACTTCTGGTCGGACCTGAATCACACCTTCAAGCTCGACACCGAGTCGACCGCGATGTTCTATGACAAGGTGCACAGATTTCTGGCGGACAAAGAGCCGGGCGAAGTGGACAGCTTCGAGGTACAGGAAATCAAGAGGCTGATTCGCGAGTCTGAGGCTCTTGCGGCGTGCCGGTCGATGGGCATACCGACGCAGAACGCCCATTTTCTCGACCTGCCGTTCTACCAGACCGGTGAAGTGCGGAAGCGTCCCATCAGCGAGCAGGATATCGAGATTGTTGCCGGGTTGATGCGTGCCATACGCCCTGACTGGGTGTTTGTGGCCGGCGAGCTGTCGGATCCGCACGGAACGCACCGGTTGTGTGCGGAGGCCATTTTCGCGGCCCTGAGGCGGCTGAGCCCGGAGGAGAAGCCGGTGCAGGTCTGGCTGTATCGCGGGGCATGGCAGGAGTGGGAGCCGGACGTGATCGACGTGGTGATACCGTTTTCGCGAACGGAGTTGATGCACAAGATTTTCGCGATCTTCAAGCACCAGTCGCAGAAGGACAAGGCCCTTTTTCCCGGCCCGTATGACGATCGCGAGTTCTGGCAGCGGGCCGAGGCGCGGAACACCGAGACGGCGGCGATTTTCAACAAGCTCGGCCTGCCGGAGTACTATGCGATGGAAGCCTTCGTCCGGTACGATGAATTCTGAGAAAAGCGGTCCGCTCTCAACGATCAGCTTTGGAAAGAGAAAGGCGGGGGCGCTCAGGCTCGCGCCTCACCTGTTCAGGGCGGTTTCCGGCGGCTGCTTGTTCTCGCGGTTGGGGCGCCCGCGACTATGGGTGCTTACCCTTGTGTCGTGGCTTGCCCGTGCGCGGAGTTCGGTTCTGTCGGGGTCCTCGCCCAATTCCTTCACAAGCCGGGTATGCATTTCTCGAATCCGGGTTTGCATCGCCGGATCAGGCGCGAGATTGCGCAGTTCGCCGGGATCGGCCTTGAGGTCGTACAATTCCCGCTCGGCCGGATGTTTTTCGTCGGCGGGCGTATGATAGACGTACTTGTATCCTCCGGTCCGCAGCATCGCGTATCCTGAGGCGATGTTGTGAGCGTAGTACTCGCTGACCGCCAGGTCCTTCCACTCGGTCTGAGGGTCGTCCATCCATGAGCACATCGAGTCGCCGTCCCAGTCAGTCGGGGCCTTGGCGCCGCCGATCTCGGCGATGGTCTGCACGAGGTCGACCAGTGAGCAGGCCTTGTCGCGTTTCTGGCCTCCGGGCCAGCGCTTCGGCCATGAGATGATCAGCGGTACGCGGGCCGCTGAATCGAACATGCAGTTCTTCCACCACAGGCCGTGTTCCCCCAGGTTCTCCCCGTGATCGGTGGTGTAGATGATCACTGTGTCCTCGGCCAGTCCGCTTGCCTCCAGAGCCGTCAGCACCTTGCCGATTTCCCCATCCAGCCATTGGGTGAGGCCGTAGTACAGCTCGCGTCCGCGACGGACGGTATCCTCCGGCAGGCCGATCAGCTCGAAGCCGACGCGGAGGTGACGGTAGTTGCGAGGCAGCGTGTCGAGGTAGCCGGGCGGAATCTCGGGCATGGGTACCTTGTCTCTGTAAGGTTGCCAATAGCGGGCGGGCACAATCAGCGGGAAATGCGGAGCCAGATAGCCGACGAGCAGGAAAAAGGGCTTGTCGGTTTTTTTCCGGCCGGCGAGGAAGCGGGTGACTCCGGCCGTGACCTCGCGGTCATGGTTAAGGGGCCCCGAGCTGTCACCCGGACGGAACTGATCGAAGCGTCCGGAGATCGTTCCGGACGGTGCGAGATCATCCGGCCTTCGACGCCCCAGAGCGCCGCTCTTGGTTCCCCGATTGGTGTCGGCCTTGCCAAGCTCGGCAAAACCGTAGCGGTGCTCGGAGTCGTAGTGCATCTTGCCGCACAAGAAAGACTCATAGCCGGCCGCATTGAGAATGTGCGGAAGCGAGGGCGTGTCATCAGGCGGAAGTCTGGCGCTGTTGCTCCAGACGTCGATATGACTGATGTACTTGCCGAGGGTGAATGACAGGCGAGCCGGCGCACATAGCGGCGACGTCGTGTAGGCGGCGTCGAACAAAACGCCTCGTTCGGCCAACCGGTCGAGATTCGGCGTATGGGCGATCCTGTTGCCGGCGCAGCCCATCACCGAGGCGTTGTGCTCGTCGGACATGATCACCAGTATGTTCGGCTGCCGGACCCGCCGCGCGTCCGTTTGACCGAATGTCGGCGACACCACAACGGCTAACGCCGCAACCGCGAGCGCCACCGTCAGCCCTGTCCATCTCGTTTGCCGATGTCCCTGATTCGCCATGACGTACCCTCCCGGTTGCATGAAAGCGTCGAATACTACCCTGCACCGCACTCAAGATTACTAGGTTACTTCCATGCCCGGCCTTCAAAAACACAAGATTGTTTCCATGCGCAGCACTTAAAAATGCGCGGTTATCACCCAGCGCAACACTTGAGAATCCAAGGTTAGCTATTCACAGATCATGATCTACATTGACACTGACGATACGGTCCGGCGGTATCGGTCGCAGCAACTCATTAAGCACAAATGGCTTATAGTAATTCCCAGGAACCCGCGGCCCGGCTCAGGCCTCCGGGTCGGTATTCTGCCCGATACCTTGGCCATTTATCGGTTTCAGATTGCACGACCACGCCCGCCGGCGGGTCATCCGGCTCTCGCCCCAGTCGCACCGCGCCTCCCTCGTGCTCGGTCGGGCGGAGTCGGATATGCTTAGCCCTGGCAAGGAGAAAAACACGCCATGCTGACCGACAACATCCTGAATCTGATCGGCAACACCCCCCTGCTGCGTCTGAAGGGAGAGAATATCTACGCCAAAGCGGAGTTTCTGAACCCCGGCGGTTCAATCAAGGATCGGGTGGCCCTGGCCATGCTGGAAGGAGCCGAGCGGGACGGCCAGCTCAAACGGGATTCGATCATTGTCGAGCCGACCTCCGGCAACACCGGAATCGGCGTGGCCCTGGTGGGGCGGCTCAAGGGCTACAAGGTCCGGATCGTCATGCCGGAAGGCATGAGCGAGGAGCGGAAGAAGCTCATCAAGGCTCTGGGGGCGGAACTGATCCTGACGCCGGACAAGGAGAGTATTGGCGGGGCCGTGCGCCGCGTCGCCGAGATGGCGGCGGAGGATGCGCGGGTGTTCGTTCCGCAGCAGTTCGAGAACCCTGAGAATCCGCGAATCCACTACACCGAGACGGCCCGGGAGCTTTGGCGGCAGATGAACGGCGATATCGCGTGTTTTGTGGCCGGTGTCGGCAGCGGCGGGACGCTACAAGGGGTGGGCAAGTTCCTTCGCGAGCACAAGCCGGACGTGCGGCTGGTGGCGGTTGAGCCGAAGAATGCTTCTGCCTTGCTCGGTCACGAGCCGGGCCTGCATCAGATCCAGGGCATCGGTGACGGCTTCATCCCGGCCATTCTGGACGTGAAGCTGATCGATGAGGTGATCGAGGTTACCGACGAGGACGCGATCGAGACGACTCGGCAGCTCGGTCGTGATTTCGGTTTATTGGTGGGCATCTCATCCGGTGCCAATGTCTGGGCGGCTCGACAACTGGCCAAACGGGTCACAGGCAACATTGCCACAGTACTGCCAGACCGTGCGGAGCGCTATTTCAGCACGGCGCTACTGTGAGAAGAAGCTATTAGCTGTCAGCTTTCGGCGATCAGCTTCAGATGGTTTGCCCTTGTTGTCCGGCTCCCGGAATGGAGACGGAGAGACCCTCAGCAAACGGAGTCGGCCGGCCCTTTGTCGTCTCCGTTGGCTCCTGTCTGGTCTATCCTTGCCGCGTTTTTCGGACCATCTCCCCCTTCCCAGCCGTCAACGCGCCTGTTTGGTTACCTCGCCAGTTCGTTTGACACCTGATTGAAGAACTTGATGCACTGGGCGACTTCGGCGATGTTGTCGGCCGGGTTGGTCTCGTACTCGATGGAGAAGACGCCGCGGAACTTCTGGTGGGCCAGTTCGGCCAGGACGCCGCTGAGATTGGCGACGCCGGTCCCCCAGACCACGTCGTGGGCCTTGGGATCGGGTTTCTCGATATCCTTGAGGTGCAAGGAGACGATTCGCCCCCTGCATTTGCGGACGGCCTCGACGGTGTCGAGTCCCGAGCGGGCCCAATGGCCGGTGTCGGCGCAGAGCCCGATCCACTTGCTGCGGTTCTGGACCATCTTGAGCACCTCGTCGGGGTTCCAGTTCCGGTATTCGGGCTTGTTGACGTCCCTCCAATGGTTGTGAATGGCGACGTAAACCTTGTACTGGCCAGCCAGCTTGTCAACCAGAGCCAAGTCCCCGGGGTCCGGCTCGCAGACGATGTACTCAATGCCCAGGTCCTTGCAGAATTCGAAGGTCCGTCGGGTTGCGGCCTCATCCTTGCCGATCACCTGGACGTAGCAGCCCACGACCTTGACGCCCGTCTCGTTGAGCTTGTTCTTGAGAGCTTGGCGAGCCTCGGGAGGAGCGGTTTCGTCGAACTTTGCATCGCCGCACGGCCCGCCGATCTTGTGCCACGAAAACTCCTCGAGATACTCGAGACCCAGCGCCTTGGTCTTGTCGACGGCCTCGAAGACGGTGAACTGTCGGAAGGTGTAGCTCATCATCGCCAGCCGCCAGTGGGGCATTCTTTTGTCACATTCTGGTTCACCCATTCTGATCTCCGAGCAGCCGGTCACTGCCGCCGCCGCGGCCAGCAATGTTGCCGCCATCAGATTCTTGGTCATCGACTTGTCCTCCACATCGAAGGTTGAACACTCGTCTCACCCGGTCAAGCTGGAATATAACGGCGCCGCTTCCATCCGCGCAAGGCTGTTCCTGCCGGCAGCGCCGGAGATTCACGACCGTGAGGATACATGAAGGGGGCCCGGCATTCCAGATTATCGGGCCTGCCGGCGGTCCGTGTATCCCTGGCACACAAGGCGGTTTGGTGTCGCAACCGGGTGCTACAAGCGACGATGTTCTCGCAGGATTTGGATCAGCTTGGCCAACTCGGGTGGCGGCGGCGCTTCCAGCTCCATCTGAGCCTCGGAGATCGGGTGCTTGAAGCGAATGCGGTAGGCGTGCAGTGCCTGCTGGCTGGTGATGGGCTCGTCGCTGCCCTGGCCGGTGAGGCTGAGTTCGGACACGTGGTGCCCGCCGTAGAAGGTGTCGCCAGCCATCGGGTGGCCGATGTAGGACATGTGGACGCGCAACTGGTGCGTGCGGCCGGTCCTCGGATGCAGATGGGCCAGCGCATAGCCCCTGAACCGTTCGACGATTTCGTACTCGGTGACGGCCTCCTTGAGCAGCCTGGATCGCCAACGGTGATGGGAGGGTGGGATGATATACCGGTCCTTGATGACGTTGTGGGCGGCGAGGGGAGCATTGATGACGTCGCTGTCCAGTTCGGGGTTGCCCTCGACCACGCCGAGATAGGTTTTGCGGACGAGGCGTCGCTCAAACTGAATGGCCAGCCGCCAATGAGCTTCGTCGGTCTTGGCCACGAGCATGATGCCGGTGGTGTTCTTGTCCAGTCGATGAACGATGCCGGGACGGAAGGGGTCGTCGCCGTGGCTGAGTTGCCTGGCATAGTAGGCCAGTCCGTTGGCGATGGTGCCGGTCTGCGTACCACAGGAGGGGTGAACGATGATTCCCTTGGGCTTGTTGATCGCCAGCATGACCTCGTCTTCGTAGATGATGTCCAGTGGTATCGGCTCGGGGATGATTTCATAGGGCTCGGGCGGGGGGATGACCAGATCGATCCGGTCGCCGGCCTCGGGTTCATAGCTGGCCTTGGTCGGTTTGCGGTTGACGGTGATGACGCCCTGTTTGATCAGACGCTGGATGGTCGTTCGCGACATCCGCTGGAACCGGCCGTGGAGATATTTGTCCAGCCTTCGTCCGGGGAGCCGCCGCCGGATGTAGATGGTGACCGCTTGAGCCTCCTCGCTGTCCACATCCAGCGGTCGGTCGGCCAGTTCGGGATTGAGAATCACGTCGTCGTCGTTGTCATCGTGCAACTCGGCCAAAGGCGGTCACCTCGTGTCGAACCATCGTGTGTGTTGGGGTACTATTCTCCCCTCGCACCATCATAACAGGCTCTGGTTGATATTGATAAAGACCATACGGCAGGTCTCGGTCGCTGCGGCGACCTCGATGTTGCCCTACGATGTGGTGCCGCCGGTTTTCACCCATGTGGAAGGGAATCAGCGCGGCAGGCGAGCACTGTCGAAGTCCGGGGTCGGGGTGCAGGCCTGCCACTCGATCACATTCATTCCCAAGAGGTCGGTGGTCGAGCCGGGCAGGATGGTCCAATCGGCCCCCAAATCGACTTGAATCCAGATCGAGCCATAGATGCCGCACGCATAATCAGGCGCGAACGCACCGGAACAGGAAGCCGTGTACTCAAGGTCGAATGGCGGCTCGACGGTCAACCAGGCGGTCTTTCCGTCCATCGAATCCAGCCCACCGGTGTCGCCTGGTGAGATGGAGATCTCGTTGAAGGCCCGTGTGTTGCCGCCCGACCACGTGCACTGCGACGTGCCGAACATGGGGTCCGGGTCGCTGGCATTGCCGCTGATTGACCAGGTTACCACCGAACCGTCCGGATCCCAGTTGGCGCTGAACGCGGAGTCGGGCGGGTCCCAGACGGACCACCCCTCGCGGTTTCCGGCGGCGATGGCCCGGGCGCTGAGCCGGTAGGTGACCTCGAAGTTGCACGTGCCGAAAGCGTTGGTGGTGGAAGCCGGGTGTATCTTGATGACCAGCGGGTTCCATCGAAGGAGATCTCGCGGCGGGCACCTTCGCCCTTCCATCACCAGGGACATGGGGCCATAGCGTAAGCCAGGCAGCGCGAACTCCCATTCACCGTTGTTAGCGGTCCCGATATTGACCGAGCCACCGGAGAACTCGAGCTCGGCGTTGTCCGCGCAGCGGGCGGCCATTTTGACCTTACCGTCGCCGCGCGTTTCGAAGGTTTCAATGGCCGGCGCAAGCATGAGCTGGTTGAAGCCGTAGAGTGTATCCCCGCCGGCGGTCAGTCGGGCGGTCGTAATTGGGTCGAGGTTGAAGCCTCTCCTCTCCAGGGCGTCCAGGGCGTTGCCGACCGTCTGGGGAGGCACCGGCGGGTCGTACTTGTCGAGCAAAGGATAGATGGTCTTGATGCCGCCCGAGTCGTCGGTCTGGACAATCGCGAACTGCTCGTTGCTACCCGTCATGAGCTGAAACAGATTGAGCATGGCTCGCGCCGAAATGCCATAGTGGACACGCTGGTCCCAGCCGACGGTGACCGAGCCGTAAGACTTCTCGCTCATCAGATCGGCCCACGGGCTGCCGTCCGGCGTGAAGGAGCGGCACGCGCTGAGACACAAGAGGGCGTAATCCGGGAACTTGCCCGTATTATGGCGGCGCACGAAGTTGGGGGTGACACCGAAGAAGCGATAGGTCACGGGAGGCAGTCCCTTTCGTTTGACGGTGGGGAAGCGGATCTTGAGCCGGCCGCACTCCAAGTCTTCCTTGTATTGCGTGATGAGATCCTGAGTCACCTCGGTGGTGGTCTGGAGCACGGCTTCGGCCCCGATCAGGCCGCATGCGGGTAGGTTCTGCTTCAGGACGAGGTTGTAGAAGGTATTGGCGGCCGAGTCCCAAGTCGTCTCAGCGGAGCTCCGCCGGCCGCCGTGGGCCTCAATGAAGATCACGCTGTATTGGCTCATGTTCTCGAAGAATGTCAAGTCGGCGTCGACGACTTGTACGTCGTAGCCGCACGCTTCGAGCATGGTTTTCATTGGCGTCCTGACGTCCTGTAGGGGCCGCGTGACATAGAGTGAATTGGCGAGGACGGCCCTGTTGTTGGCCGGCAGCTTGTACGACGTCCAGCCTGCTTGAGCGATGGAGAAGGGCGAGTCTCTTGCCGAGGTGGCGAGGCCGTGAGGTCGGACCGGCGCGACCGCGCACGCGAGGCTTGACGCCGCAGTCGCCTGGACCGCAGGCAGCGTGAGCTCGGTTTCTTCCTCGTCGATCACCTCGTAGACGCATTCAAGACCGGATTCAAAGAGGGCCCAGGCGGTCCGGCCGTCCTCGTCGGCCACGGCGACCACGATACTCGGGTTGGCTCTGAGCGTATGCACCAGGGAATCGACCGCTTCCTGAGTCGAAGCACCTCCTTTGATCGCCTCTGTGAGTGCCTGACTTGCGTCTTGGGCGTCGGAGGTGTCAGCGAGCATGTCGCCCGAAGTGAAGCCACTGCCAGGGGCAGCGCACAGGGCGGCCAGACAAAGGGGTACAAGCAGGCCAAGCAGAACAATGATTTGGGACGGTCTTGCGTACATGAAGGTGATCTCCATATCGAAGATGCGCGTTTAGCCCCGCCAGCCGACGTGCCCCTGGGATTCGTGACGGGGCATGGCGCAGGACCGTAACCCCCCAGTATACAGCAGTCCTGCCCCGGTTGAACCTGTTCTGATACGTGATTTCCCGGATGGTCTTGGTTGATCATCCGGTCAATGCGTTTGCGGTTGAAGGAGAAAAGACTGCAAGAGAACGGCCCGCCAGTAGAGGGGCAACCGGGGTTGGTCCTATAAAAACCGCACTTTTGTCCGGCAGCGCCGGAAACGTCGCCTGTCCCGGCTGGCTCAGGCCGCGCACAGGCTGCGAGCCAGTTCGACGGCGGAGGCAGCGTCGGCGGCATAGCCGTCGGCGCCGATCTCATTGGCATACTGCTGGGTGACGGGGGCGCCGCCGATCATGGTCTTGATCTTGAGGCCGGAGGCTTTGGCTGCTTGAACAACCTGGGACATGTAAGGCATGGTAGTGGTCAGAAGGGCACTCATGCCGATGAGGCCGGCGCCTTTGTCTTTGGCCGCGGCGATGAACTTCTCGGCCGAGACATCGGTGCCCAGATCGATGACCTCGTACCCGCCGCCCTGGAGCATCATGGCGACGAGGTTCTTGCCAATGTCGTGCAGGTCGCCCTTGACGGTGCCGAGGACCACTTTGCCCGCCGGCTGGGCCCCCGAGGCCGCCAGTTTGGGCCTGAGGATTTCCATACCCCCGCGCATTGCCCGGGCGCTGATCAGGACTTCGGGAACGTAGATCAGGTTTTTGCGGAACCGTTCTCCGACCACCGACATGCCGGCGACGAGCCCTTCGTTCAACACGGTGACAGGCGATACTCCTTCGTCAAGGGCCGCTTGGACCTTGGCCCTCACCTCATCCTGCTTGCCGCGAATCAGCGAAATTGCCAAACCCTCAAGATCTGCCATGAGCGATGCTCCAAACCGACCTATCCGCCGATCAGCGAATCGGGCCTGAACCTCTCTGAATGCCGGCCGAGCCACTCGGCCGGGTACGCGGGCGGCACCCGCCCGGCCAGGGACGGCGAAATCAGGGAGATAACGTATCGAACCGGCCGGATGGTGTCAACGAGCCCGCGCCGGCAGGCCAGTGGCCGGGGAAACACGACGTCGTCCGCGATAAGGTGGCTCAGTTTCGCACCGGCTCATCTCCTCGGCCATGTTGGCATTTCCAGCAGAGCTCGAAGTTGCCTGGTACCTCCTCCGAGCAGTTTGGACACGTCCAAGGCCGGCCGGTTTTCTCGGTTGCCTCGGCGATGGCCGCGAGGGCATCAAGATAGTAGTCCCGGCGCACGCGGAGCTGTTTGCTCACCCCTCCGAGGAACACGTCGGTTCCCCGGGCGCCGAGAGTTCCTCTGGCCTCTGTGATCATGCAGGGGATGCCCAACGAGCGGAGGTGCGAGAAGATGAGCATGGTCTCGGTTGCTGACGCGCCTACGGCCACTTCGCCCCAAGGCTCGGGTGGGATGTAATCGGTGAGACTGAACTCCCGGCCGCACTCCGGGCACTGGTCGCCCGGTAGTCCTCTGAGCGGATAGCCGCACCCGTTGCATTCCAGACCGAGCTGAGGCACGGGCCGAGTCCGGGCGGTGATCTCCGGGGGCCGCAACGGCGTCGTGTCGGTCACGAGTTCGTCGATGTTGAACTCAGCGCCGCATTCCGGGCAACGATGCTCCGGAAGGCCGCGAAGCGGGTAGGCGCACTTCGGACAGTTCACGTCCAGCCATTGCGGAATTGGCAAAGATCGGTAGGCGCCGAGGTCCATACTCATCATCCCTTGCACCCGAGATGATACCTTATATGGCTGTCAGTGTCCTCGTTTCCGCGGCTTGTTCAAGGAAGCGGCTTGTGTAGCGCGGGTCGACCTTCTGGCAGGCGGCGGTGGCGGCGTCGCTGATGGACTGGTACTCGGGATCCTCCGTGAGGGCAAAAAACTCGCTCGCCAGGATCGTCAGACGCAGCAGGTGGCGCAGAATCAGTCCTTCCTGTTTGATCAGCTCGCGGTTGTGCACGAACTTGTAGAAATCGCCCTGGAACTCGGCCACGCCGCCGGCCACCCACTTGGGCTGGACGTACACTGGCTCGGGCGCGGCCAGCTTCGACTCGAAGACCAGCTTGAGCATTTCGGGGAAGGTCGGCGGACGCTCCTGTTCCTCGGCCCAGTAGTCGTCGCCGTCGTCTTCTTCGGGGGCATCCTGCGGCATGGCCGCCATCAGGCCCTGCTGGATCAGTTGCGGCTCGATGACCTGCGTCTGAAGCGGGCCGGGCGGGGCGTCCGGGATCCGCACGCGGCGCAGAATGGTCGGCGGAATCTCAAGCACCGACTCCAGTGCGAGAATCTTCTCACGGCCATCGGCGTGATTGAGCTGCTCGGCCAGGAATGCCCCGTACAACGGATCGACGCTGCGGAATACCTGCAGCTTGCGGATCGAGTCGTTGAGCGTTACGTGCTCCCCGTTGTCGCTGCGGGTGATGTAGCCCAGGCCGGCGAGGTTGCTGAGCATGAAATCCAGTTGCTCGCGGAAGCGGGCCACACGCTCGGCGGACTCGAACCGCTTGCCGAGGAAGGTGCGCACCTCGTTGAGCGTGCCGGTGCGGGTCAGCATGTAGATGAGCACGTTGTATGAGATCATCGAGCGGCTGAGCAGCTTGGCTGGGCCGGCCTGGATGAGCGTCTTGAACTGCCCCTCGGTCCAGTACTGCTCGGTCTTGCTGCGGACGGGCTTTTTGCGCTCCAGATCCTTCTTGGCCTTGAGCAGGCCGGGGTCCTTGGTGGTCGCGGGGATCTGGTCGTACTTTTTCTTCCACTTGAGCAGCCGGACGTCGTCCTCGTGGGCCAGGGCGAAGACATATCCCTGCGTGTCGAACTGCGGTCGCCCGGCACGGCCGAACATCTGATGGGCCGCCGACGCGAATATCAGCTTCTTCTCGCCCGGCTTGCCCTTCATCAGCGTGCTGATCACGACGGACCTGGCCGGCAGGTTGATCCCGGCTGCCAGTGTTTCGGTACAAACCACGAACGGCACAAGCTTGCGCAGGAAGAGCGATTCAACGATCTCCTTGTGCTTGGGCAGCACGCCCGCGTGATGCACGCCGACGCCGCGGATGAGCATCTGCTTGAGCTTGGGGCCGACGCCGTCGGCCAGGTCGTCCTTGTGGGCCGCCAGCTCCGCGTCAATCTCGACTTTCTGTGCGTTGCTGATGATCGGCAGCCCCTTGAGCCGCTCGGCCACTTCCCAGCACTCGTCGCGGTTGAAGCAGAAGACCAGGGCGGGCACGCGGCACTTGCTGTCGTCGTCGCTGACCATTTCGGTGAGCAGCTCGGTAATCAGCTTGTCGCCCACCCAGATGAACTCCAGTGGCACACGGCGCTCGTTTGACTGCACCAGAGTCACTTCGCGCCCATGCTCGACCCTCAGCCAGCGGCAGAATTCGTACGGGTTGCCGACCGTGGCCGACAGCAGCAGCACCCGCACGTGCGGCGGCAGCAGGGCCAGCGACAGCTCCCAGACGATGCCCCGCTCGGGGTCGTTGAAGCTGTGGAACTCGTCCATGACCACGGCGGCCACCTCGCTCATATCCGATTGGCCCGGCTCCGGCGAGATGAGGTGATTGAGCAGGATCTCGGCCACCACCACGCGGACCAGAGCGTCCGGGTTCACCTTGCGGTTACCGGTGATCAGGCCGATTTCCTCGCGGGCGAAACCCCATTTTTCCGCCAGATCCTGCAGCTCGCGGAACTTCTGGTCGGTCAGGGCGATCAGCGGAGTGGTATAGAAGAGCCGCCGACGGCTGTGCAGGGCCTCGAATACGGCCGCCTCGGCGATGAGCGTCTTGCCCATCCCTGTCGGGGCGCAGACCATCACGCCCCCGGGCGAGTCGAACCACGCCATCAGGGCCTCTTCCTGATAGGAATAGAGGTCGAAGGTGATGGACTCGATGAACTTGGAGCAGATCTCGTCACGTGTCATGACACCAGCATCGCATCTCAGCGAAGAAATGTCGAGCCGAGCTCAGTGAGGCCGACCCGGCGACGACACGGCTTCTGCCTGGCGGAGCGATACGATTGGCGTTCACCGACTGATCTGCCGGCGGACTGCGGGAACTGGATCGTGTCGCCGTGGCGCGCGCCCTCGTCGGCCCTCCCTCCCCCTTTGGCAAGGGGGAGCGGGCGGGGGTCGCAGCGAGGGGCGAGGGCGAGGGGCACAGGGCGGGAAAGGCTTTCGGGGATGTCGCAGACCGTGGATCAACTATACACGATGGTCCGGTCTCGCACGGCCCCCTTTCGCGCCACGTTCACGAAACCCCAGATCATGAAATCGACCGCTTTCTCGTCAGTAATCCGCTGCATCGCTGGCAGTTCAGTACGACAGGCGGCAACCGCTTCCCGCAAAAGATCATTGCTTATGACGCGGTCGTATTCTTTGACAAGAAACTCGTAATTCATCATCAGATTTGCCAGCCGCTCATCGACCGGATGGCTCTGGTCCTTCCGCGGCAACATGAAGAACGCCTCCACATTCGCGTCGTATATCGGGGCCGTGGGCTGTCTCATGTGCCGAAGCTTTGTCACGAAGGAGAACTGAAGCTGCTTCTTGCCACGTCGCACGGGAATCTCATAGAGTTGGCGAGCAACGGCTTCAATGTCAACGTCGGGTTTCCCTTTTGCCTCTTCCAGAATCTGAAAATACGTTTGCAGCCATGCCGAGTTGTCCGTATCACCCCTGACCCATCGCATTTGCCAGAATGACGCGTATTTCGTCTGAAAATCCCGGTCAGTGGCCGCATTCGTTGCGGCATACTGGCTCAAGAGCTTGCCGTACCCAGCAACGGCCTGTCGAAACCATGAGGTTCTCAGGATACGCGGCAGGCTGCTTGTGAGGATGGTGTACATCCGATGCTCCAATTCAGAATGACGGTTTGCCTTTGGGAATCGGCATAGGACTCCTCTGCCGCAACAGACCTACCGTTTCTTCTGCAAAACTATTCTGTCACCCTTCAACTCGTAGGTAAGACCAAGAGGGTCAAGTACTTGCTTGAGAGCCACGTTGCATGGAATGCCCTCGAATTCTGGATATATCCACTGACGGCATTTCGGGTTAGTGTTCGTGAATGAGGTCTTAAAGTCGTATTGGAGGCCCACCTGCTCGGCTACCAGAATCGCGACATACTGGGCAGTGATTCTGTCTGTTGGGGCGTTCGGATACACTTTTGGGTATGGCTTCTTCAAGGTCACCAACCGATTGAGACGTTCGTCGATTTCAGATCCGGGCTGGTCTCTCGGTGTATCTTCGGATGGTTTTTGAACACTGTCAGGCGTGTTTGTGCCGGCCGTGTCCTGACTGTCGGGTGAGTTGTCAGTGTCCTCTGGGTGCTCCGCACTCGGTCGTCGTGCGTAGTCATTGCAGGCATTGGCGAGAGCCTTGTCCAGGCTGCTTGTTCTCTTTGCTAGCGTCATAGCGCAGTCTCTCAGCGCAGAACGTGCCAGTTGACTAGAAATCTGCCACAGCGACGTGATTGCTGCCAGCCGACCGGAGGTCGTGTTCGTTGAGTCAAGGATGAACTCTTTTAGGACGGGCACCGCCTTATCCTTGTAAGTACTCAACTCTCCTGTTGCAGCGTCCACGACCGGATTGTCTGGGTGGTTCAGGTTGCGCACCAGCTCTCGAATCATGTGCGAGTCCAAATCCGATGCACGAGCCAAATCGGACGTGTCCTGCGCAGGGCTGCTGAGCATTGATTGGGAGGATCGGTCTTTCGCCGTCTTCTCTTCGGGCCTGAGCCGCGAACCAGCCTCGCCCGTTAGCCCGTCTTCCCGTACCGGCACTTGATCGCAGTAGAGTACATGAGGCGTGAATGCTCCGCCCTGTGTCTCTATCTGCCCCAGGAATTCGACGGTATCACCCTTCCTAATCGACTTGAGGTCAAGATTGCGTGGCGCGTTAAGGACCAGATCGGGGCCGAGGGATTCGGTGGGACTCATCTTCATCCAAATCTGGGCCTCGCCCCGAATACTAGTGCTTATTCTGTCGACGACCCCGGACCACTTGACTACCTTGCCCTTGAACTGCTTCTCGAAGAGATCGACGGCCTGGATTTCGTTGGCCTGCTGGGCCGCCGTGCCGCAAGCACTCATGAAGTCTTTCCAAGTGGCCGGCATGATCTGTGCTTGGCTCAGAACCATGCCGTGCGGAGGCACCGCTGTTGTATCACTCGTTGGGCGCTGCGCAGACAAGGGCGTTGTCGCCCCCGTGGCAGGTCCAATCCACGCCAGTTCGTGCGGGAGGATCGGTCCGCCCTGTGTGTCAATCCGGGCGACACATTCCAGAATGGCACCTCGGTTAAGCGCAGAGACATCCACGTTGTCGGGGACCTTTAGGACAACGTCGGCACCGAACGATTCCGTAGGGCTCATCTTGAGCCCGATCCGCGTTCCCCCAAGTAGTCCGGGCGATACGCTGTCCACAATGCCGGCCCATCTCACCTGCTTCCCCTTGTAATTGGCCTCGAACACCTTGATGGCGCGGGTCTTGTTGACCTCTTGCGCGGTCGTGCCGCACTCATCCATGTACTGTTTCCAGGTGATATCTGTTGGAGCAGACACCACTTGCTCAGTGAGCTGCTGGCCAATGGCTACCGCAAGTGCAAAACCAGTGACGCCGAGTAGAATCTTACTCCGCCTAGAGTAATGGCTGTTTCGCCAGAGGCCGTATGCGCCAACGGGGAAAAAGAGCACGAGCAAGCTGAGCACGAGCAATCCTCGATCATACCACCTCACTTTGCCTTGGCTGTCGGGACGGGCTTGGCTTGAAGAATTGGCTTGGGCCGGTACCACGGGACCGCTGGCGGTTCCAGTAGTGTCGAGAGCGATACCCCTTCTCGTCTCCGTTGTGTCGTCTTCTCTCACGACTGGGATCGTGAGTTCTTGGCCACACGCGCATCTTGCTTTCCTCCCACCCAGTTCACTCTTTACGTTGTGAGCCCTGCCACATTGCGGACACTTGAACAGGATAATCATGTCGTTCACCTCGCCGAAGAAGGATCGGAAAAGGCGATCCAGATCTGTTTCGCGGATGCCTTGGCGGCCTTCGTCTGCTCTTTGTCACCTTGTCTGATGCGGTCATTGCGTCTATCCGATCGCCTTCACAAGAGAAGCTTCGTCGAAGCCATGATGGGCAAGAATAGATTACTGCTCGAGACTGTTGGATGCAAGGGCTATGGGCTGGAGGCGGTCGGTGGTCGGTTTCCGATTCCTGGTCGCCCCCGGGAGAACGGTGCTCATCGAGGATGCTCCAACCGCGCACCTCGCATCCGGCAGCGCCTTCGGAACGGCTCCCCTTAGTTTCCGCCACATGACTGTGCCTGTGGGTTTCTTCCTCTTCCGTGACGCATCAGAAACGGGCGTACGCAGCTCTTTGCAGGACCCCTCGGAATTCAGCATGCTAAACCGAACAGCAACGCCCCCACCGGCTGCGTGTGCACGCCGCCGAATTGCTGCTCCTCCCGGGCATCGAGGCTGACCTGAACCCCCTTTGAACGGAAGTCGCCCGGAGAAATGCCTCAGCCAGCGGCAGGACTCATACGGGTTGCCGACCGTGGCCGACAGCAGCAGCACCCGCACGTGCGGCGGCAGCAGGGCCAGCGACAGCTCCCAGACGATGCCCCGCTCGGGGTCGTTGAAGCTGTGGAACTCGTCCATGACCACGGCGGCCACCTCGCTCATATCCGATTGGCCCGGCTCCGGCGAGATGAGGTGATTGAGCAGGATCTCGGCCACCACCACGCGGACCAGAGCGTCCGGGTTCACCTTGCGGTTACCGGTGATCAGGCCGATTTCCTCGCGGGCGAAACCCCATTTTTCCGCCAGATCCTGCAGCTCGCGGAACTTCTGGTCGGTCAGGGCGATCAGCGGAGTGGTATAGAAGAGCCGCCGACGGCTGTGCAGGGCCTCGAATACGGCCGCCTCGGCGATGAGCGTCTTGCCCATCCCTGTCGGGGCGCAGACCATCACGCCCCCGGGCGAGTCGAACCACGCCATCAGGGCCTCTTCCTGATAGGAATAGAGGTCGAAGGTGATGGACTCGATGAACTTGGAACAGATCTCGTCGCGGGTCATGCCACCAGCATCGCCGCAGAATGCGGAAATGTCGAGCGCCGCGTGGCACTGGGAGCTTGTCTGGCAGTGTATTCTGCTTCTCAGCTCCGCAATGGCGGGCCCGGTGTCGACGAGGCTGCTCGTTTTCCGCGGCCACGACTCCCGTTCGGCCGCATCCCAGAGGCGGCCAGGTTTTTATAACCTTACGGCCAGATATCTGTGCGGCTTGCGCGCATGTTTCTGGATCGCAGAACGTTTGGGTTGCGGTTCACAAAAAGGCGGTCCGCCTTAGTGGAGGAGGCACAGCGCCTGCTTCACCTTTTCACGTCCCTTCCCAGCCGGCGATGCGGGCCATCAGCCACCAGAAGGCCCGGCCTTTCTGGTAGCAGTTGAAACACACGGAGTGCTGGCATTCGACGCAGGTTGGGCAAGTGTGCGTGGAACACCAGTCCTCGCACCATTCGCACCAATCGGAGCCGTCAGGGTAGTAGTTCCCGGCGGGGTCGTAGCTCTCGATGTCGGCAAAATCGAACAGGATCTTGCCGTGGGTCCGGCAGTAGTTGCGGATCTGGTTGTTGCGTGCGTAGAGATTCTCGCTGGGGCCGGTGCCATCCAAGTGGCCGGTCATGTAGATGAAGATGACGTCGGGATAGTCCGTTTCGAGCTCGTTCATGGCATTGAGATAGGCATTGATTCCCGCCACGGTGTTGTCGCTAACCCCGCCGCACCATGACCACATCACCACGTTGATGTTGTTGCCCGGCTCATCAAGCACGTCACGGGTGATATATGTCCAGTCAAGGTTGCCCTCATGACCGAGGTCCACGTCGTCCTGCTCTTCCAGGACCAGGGAACCTGCCTCCGCGTTGAAGGCATACCGGCTGTTCTCGGCGAAGAGCATTTGCATGCCGGTGACGATTTGGCTGCCGTGCGACGTGTGGCCGTACCAGATGCGGTAGCCTGACTTAACCGCCTGAATCGTCTCGGCCGGAATATCATCAAAGGCTGCGGCGGCAAGGTGGTCGGCGATGATGGCCTCGCCGTCAACGGGCGTCGCGGGGCCGCCGCCGCCGTTGTCGGTGTCATTATTGTCCGGAGGTTGTTGGTTGCACACCTGACCTGAACAGAAAGCGACAATGAGCAGAAAGAGCATCAAACGGCGCATGGTATCCTCCTTTTGGAAACAGGCGGGCTGACTTGCGGTCCAGGACGGATGTGTCACCGGCAACGTGCAACGGCGGTAGTCCAGGAGTCCCGGATCGGTTGCCGCCGGGTCTGCTAAGAAGCTACCCCATCTGCCGCTTGCGGGCAAGTATCATCTTGAACGCGGAAACCCTCACAGTGGGGCCAGGGTTTTTGGCGCGGTGCAGCATCCCGTTGATCGGGCCGGCAGGGCAAAGGGGGATCACCAGGCACAGCCCAGAAGAAAGAATGTGCCCGCAAGACCACACAGATGGACGCAAACGGAAAGGGAAGGTAGGGCGGGCTTTGCCCGACGCCGCCCGGGCCGGAACCCCTTCGGGTCCGTATCTTCGGGCGGAATCCTCTCTGCCAGGTGTCGGGAGCCATGCCCACGGTTTTGCGTGGGCATGCGGCACGGCCGCCTTACACCCGAAGTCCCGACGAGGGCGTCGGCACCGCAAGCGGCATCTCCGAAAGAGAGGCTCATCGATCTCTGGAAGGACGATTAACTCGCGACGTGCTTAAACTCAATGACGCGGTGGTCGCGGATGGCCTCCTCGGCGGCGACGGGTACGTGCATGGCGTCGTAGCCGACGTTGACGTCGGTCCGGGGTGGCCGGCCGGTGCTGATGGCATCGAGGAAATCGAGGTGCAGCTCGCGGATTCCCTGTTGGCCGTGGGAGTCGCCAGTCTGCTCGACAAGTTGCAAGACCTCATCTTTCTGCTTGGGCCTGCGGATGGTTAACTGGTTGCCGCCCCGAGGGAATTCAATCATGCCGTCGGTGCCGACAAGCGTTGTCTGATGGCGGCCGACCTTGGCGAACATGCACACGCCGAGGGCGAGTTGGACGCCGTTCTCGTAATCGACCGTCACACTGGCATGATCGATGGTCTCGCGTTCGCGGTAGACGCTGTTGCCGCCGGAGGCCGTAACGCGAACCGGTTTGCTGCCGATGACCCAGCCCAGGATGTCAAAATCATGGCAGTTCTTCTCCAGCAGTGTGCCGCCGGAGAGCTTCTGGTAGTAGGGCCAGTTGCGGCGGGCGTTTTCCTGCGGGTCGGCGAACAGACGGGCCCAGTCGCCGCGGAACTCCTCGGCCCAAACGTACTTCAGATCGCCGATCGTCCCTGATGCGACCAGATCGCGCACTTTGCGGTAGACGCTCGCGTAGCGGAACTGAAGACCGATGGAGAAAACTTTCTTGCTGCTGCGGACGGCGGCAACGATTTCCCTCGCCTCGTCCAGAGTGGTGGCCATTGGCTTCTCGCAGAGGACATGGCAACCAGCCTTGAGAGCGTCGACGACGATCTGTTTGTGCGTGTAGTTGGGCGTGGCGACGACCACGGCGTCGCAGAGTCTGGAGGTCAACAGGTCAGCGTGGGAGGTAAAGGGTTTGGCGTCGCCGCCGACCTTCACGAGAGCCGCCTCGGCCCTGGCTTGCTCGATATCACAGACGGCGGTGATGAGGCAGCGGTCAGGGAGCTCCTTAAGCTGGGCGATATGCACCCCGCTGCGATTGCCCGCCCCGATGATACCCACCCGGATCGCCGATCCTGAACCGGCATCCGCGCCGAGGGCAGGGCCGGGGGCCGGGATCAAGGCCAAGCCTGCGACGGTCTGACCGAAGATGGAGAGAACCTCTCTTCTGGTTGTGGTTGCAGTAGACATGCGGCATGCTCCCGGAATGCGCAGCGGATGCGGCAAGGGGCCGCAGTTCCGCGGCTGAGTTCCTCAACGAATTCGCGCGAACCATCATCCAGGAGCCGTGCCGGGTTGTCCAGTAGGGTCGCAGGTATTCTGGAACGTTGGTCTTGCTCATGGGGCGATTCTGAGGCTACCCTATGCTCTTGGTCTCAAGCGATCGCACGCAATACTTCAGGAGATGGTCATGTCGCAACGCAAGCACACTCCGGCCCTGTTGGTGTTGGTGGCGAGTATTGTTCTGGCGGCCTCCTGGTGCGTGGCCGCGGGACAGCAGGGAGACACGGCATCCGATCCGGTTGTTCAGAGCTTCCGGTCGCGTTTGGAGAAGGCCCTCGACCAATGGTGTCGCTGGCTCTCGACATACCTTTACCGAGTCCCGGGAACAGACCTGTACACGCTGAACCCCACGCTGGGCACGGGCAGCAATCCCTACCGTGACGTGGCCGGTAACACGTTTGCGGCCGCGGCGGCGGGGTACTGGCTCAAGCGGGCCAACCCGCCGGAGGATATCGCCCGGCCGCTTCGCGGTTTGATCAAGCTGGTCCTGGGTACGCACATCGCGGCCAACACTGTTGATCGACCGGACATCCAGAAATGGGGGGCGACGCTGTCGATGGCCGATGACTGGCACGCGGATCTGTTCGCGGTGGCGGATGCCATGCTCTTGATCGACGCCCTGCCGCCGGATCAGAGAGAGCAAATGCTCAAGATCCTGGTCTGGGAGGCGGACAAGCAGGTCGAGTACGGGATCAGCAAGAAGTGGCGGACCTGGCCGGGAACCTGGCCGGAACACTCGTGCGGCGAATCCAACGCGTGGTCGTCGACGTTGCTGCAAATGGCTCGCGTCGCGATGCCAGACTCACCTCGGCAGGCCGCCTGGCGTGAGTCGGCCATCGAATATTGCCTGAACGCCATTTGCATGCCGGCGGACGTCGCCTCGGACAAGGTGGTCGGCGGCAAGCCGCTCAAGGAGCGAGTGAAAGCGGCCAACTTCGAGCCCGGCGGCATCCAGGAGCACCACGGCTTTTACCATCCGGGCTACATGGGCTGGCCGTTGGCGTATCTGGCTTACGCGTACGTGATGGATCAGCAATTGCCTGAGTCGCAGCGAAACCCGGACGTCTACCTGCACAACTGGAAGTACGCGTACGATCGGCTCAAGCAGGCCACGCTGTACACAGGGCGTTTCATCCACTGTGCCGGCGACGACTGGATCACCTACGGCTACGGCAACACGCAAATGATGCCGGCGTATCTGTTCGCGGCCGCCCATTTCAAGGACCCCGACGCGACGCTCATGGCCGACGAGTGGATCAAGATGATCGAGTTGCAGCAGAAGCTCGGCGGCGGAAGCGTCCTGGCAGCGAGGCTTTCGTCGTTGTTGCGATTCCGTTTGAACGACTTTTCCTGGTATGAGGGGCAGGAAGGCTGCGTGCTGGCCCAGGCGCTGTGGCTGTTGGAGCACATGAAGCACGAGCAGATGGTGCCACCGGCCAGCGTGAAAGAGTTCAACGAACGTAATGTCGGCACGTATTACGAGCCGAACGTGCGGCTGGCCTGGCATCGCGATTCCCACAGCTTTTCGAGCGTCGCGTGGCGGTCGGCTTTCGGGTGGTGGCAGATGCTCGTTCAGCCGGTGGGCCTGCCTCACTTGCTGCGGTACAACGGTAACGGCATGGGGATGATCCAGGCGACGGGCGTTACGCCTCAGTTCAGTTTGGAGTCTTTCAAGATCGGGACGTTCGATGAGGGCGGGTTCTGGACGACCGGACGTATCGGCCGGGAGACCAAGAACGTCATTCATGGCCGGCCGAACAACAAGGTCTTCCCGATGATTCGTCAGTACCAGGCGTTCGTCGCGCTGCCGGGCGGACCCACCTTGCTGATCGACTGGTGCATGGCCGAGGACCAGATCTGGCTGCTGCGCGAGGGGAGCCTGGGCCTGCGATTGGCATGCGACATCTACAACAACCACCAGGTGAACCTGGCGACCAACGGCAAGGAGCATGTCTTCAAACCGGCCGAGTGCAACGACACCTGGCATGACTTGCAGGCTCGCTCGATCACTATCGAGAAGCAGATGGCCATTCACGCACTGGCCGGCGAGGGCTCGTTCCAGTTGATGCAGAAACGGCAGCGGTATGCCGATCGCAGTCAAATGGTGTATCCGGAGGACAGGTTTGCGGTGGACGAGTCGCTGCTGGCCCACGAACTGTACTTCGGCCCGCCGGCTTACGACCGCCCGCGGATTGTCAGCCCACAGGAGTGGTTCCGCAAGACGGTGCTGGCAATTTACTGTGATCCGGCCAGCACGCCCGGACGGCCGAGCGGCACGGTCAGCGGCCTGTTCCCTCACATCGTCGTGCATCTGCCGGAGGCCAAGTGCGCGGTGGCGGTCAACTTCACGGGGACGACAGCGGAAATCGATACGCCGCTGGGGAGAGTGAGCGTCGAGGCGGAAAGTGTCGCTGTGGTTCGGTGAGGGTCGCCATTGTCTGGCCTGCAACCGACCAACGGCTAAGAACAGATTGCCCTGACCGAGGTAAGGGTTTATCATATGCTGTTCGGAAGGAATGTTGCCATGAAACAACTCCAGATTGAACTGCCTGACAAGATCGCCGGTGAGGTCGCAGCCCTTGTCCAAGCCGGCTGGTTCCATAGCCAGGATGAGCTCGTACGCACTGCGCTCCTGGAGTTCCTACGGCACCGGCGGCTGGAACTGACCGAAGCCTTCCAGCGAGAGGACATCGACTGGGCCCTGCACCAGAGGACGGCCAATCCGTGAGACGAGTTGTTTCAAACACCGGGCCGATTCTGCGCCTATCAGAGATCGATGCCCTCGATCTGTTGCAAGAGGTGGGTGCGGTCCATATCCCACCGGCCGTGCAGGAGGAGTTGCAGCGGGCTCTTGCCGAGTGGTCATCACGACGCCCCGAATGGATCCAGGTGATTGACGTCGACTCTGCCCATATGGTCGAGCTGCAGCCTTGGATGGACACGGAAGCGATTCATATAGGCGAAGCAGCCGCCTTGGCGTTGGCGAGACAGATTCAGGCTGATTGGTTTCTGACAGATGACGCCGCCGCTCGACTTGTCGGTCGAACCATGAACTTGGAGGTACATGGTACGATCGGGATACTGCTCTGGGCTGCGGGAGCTCGCCGGCTTGAAGCACGTGAGGCTGAGGGCTTCCTGGATCGGCTCAGCCGCTCCTCGCTTTGGATGTCACCACGCGTTCTCGCCCAGGCTCGATCGGCTCTGCGAGTCATCTGCCCCTGATCATTTCAGAAGCTCCGCGCATTGTGAATACCCTCTGCCTGGCTGCATAATGCTGTTCATGGGATCGACCGTCCTGATCATCTGGACAGCCGTCGGAATGACTGCCGGCCTCACGGTCTCGCTGCTCTATCTGGGGCTCTTCCAGGACCGCAGCCGTGGACGGCCGCGCTGCCCGAAGTGCTGGTACAACATGACCGGCGCTCCCAGCCTGGTTTGCCCAGAGTGCGGGTATGATGCCCGACGGTCGAAAGCCTTGTATTGCACCCGCCGGCGGCGATGGGCGATGGTGGCAGCAGTCCTCATGGCGGCTTGCTGTTACTACGCGTGGCTGGTCAGAATACGAGTCATCTGGTTGCATGAACCTGTCTACCTCGCGGTACGACCGACCAGCTATTTCCTGGCGACACTCCCTCATGCTCAGCGGGCACAGACGGAGTATATCATCAAGAGAGTTCAACGATTCGGCGTGTGGCCCTGGGAATCTGTCGGATACCATCGTGTTCGCCTCGGAACCGTTCGAGCTGATCGTCAATCCCGTTGGCACGGATTCTCGGCCGGCTAGCCTGCCGTGATAGCTCTCGCGGGAAAATCGAGAGCTCGGATCAAAAGAGGGCCAAGGCCACTCATCCACCTCGCGTCGTCAACGTCATTCAGGTACTTCCAGGGTGACCGTGTATTCGGTATGTTGGCGGTCGAAGGGGATTCGGATTTCGATTCGGCCTTCGGCGGGTTCGGCACGGCCGTCTTTGCGGTAGGGGTTGTGGGGCAGGGCCGGCCAGAAGAGGCTCGCGGTGTCGGGAACGAGCAGGCGAGCAGCGCCGTGTGAGACTGCGCCGGCGACCTGCGCGGGTGTCCAGGCGATGGACGCATCGCCGAGCGTCACGCTCTGTTCGCCGGCCGTCTCCAGCGGCTTCTTGATGTGCGGTATCAAGGTCAGGTGAGCGGCGACGGGGCCATCCTCGACGCCGGGTGCCGACAGAACCAAGTCCAGCCTGTGGTCATCGTTCGGCTGGATGCGGATCCGGCAGAGCTGTTTGCCGTAGGTCAGATCCAGGCCCAACTGCGGCTCGCGAATGAGTCTGACGTCGCTGGGCACGTGGAACAGCGGCCCTTTGGGCAGAAAGTCGGGGTTCTCGTCGCCGGGTTTATGCTGGAGCAGAGCCATGTCGCCGACGGTGAAGTTGCTCCAGGCCGGTTGCAGCTTGGTGTTGCCGCCGCCGACGATCAGGCCGACCTTTTCGTGAAAGACGCTCACGAAGTTCTGGCGGTCCTGGTGCCATCGCGACTTGGGAATCGGCGCGGTGTAGGCCGACACGCAGACGTACCATGGACCTCGCCGCAGGACCGCCGCCCGGTCAACGCCCTTCTCGGTCAAGACCTCGAGCGAGCCGCCGGGATTGAGGAACGAAGGATCCATGGGGCCTTCCTCACCGTGCATCAACAGGGAGGCGATCAGATCAGCCGAGAGCGGCTCTTTTCCCAGTTTGGCCCACAGAACATGCAGCAGAGCACGGCCGTGTGGCGTTAGCGTGAAACCCACGTTGGCTGGATGGACACCGTCGTGATACGGGTTGCGCTCGTCGATGGTCTCGACGATCGATCCGTCGGGATAGGTGAACATGCTGTGGAAGCGGAGGGCGTTCTCGATAGCCGGCAGCACGTGTTGATCGCCCGACGCGGAGTAGTAGGTGCCCAGTGCATCGACGTAAACAAAGTTGTAGCGGACGACCGGGCCGACATCCTCGGACCAGTAGCCGCCCTCGAACTGTGCCCCGGCCACCTTCTTCATGAAATCGGCGGCCTTCTCGCACCAATCGGGCTTGCCGAGCACCTTGCCCGCGAAGTACAAGCCCATTGCGTGGTGCGCGGGGATGTTGTGCACGTGGCCCAACTGGCTGCGGGCGATGCCGTCGTAGCCGAGGGTCAGGGCCTTTTCCCAAGCGGCTCGGCGGTCGGGGGGCATGTCATCGCGGATGAGCATGAAGGCGCGCACCCATCGCGAGTAAGTCCAGGGCATCCAGATCTTGCCCCACTCGCTACCGTCTTTTTTGCGGAAGACCCACTTGCCGTCTTTGTCGGCGTCCGCGATCAGGGCGTCGCCGGCCTTCATGATGGTTTCAAGCAACTGCTGGTCTTTATAGTACTTGTTCCCCTCTCCCTGTCGCGCATAGGCCACGGCCAGCGGGAACATCAGGTTCTGGTCGGTACAGATCCAGATGCCCTTGCCGAAGTGTCCCGTTTCGGCATCGTAAGTCTTGAGGATATCAGGGACTTGCCGCACGAGGTCGTCGAGAAGACGGTCCTTGTATCTGAACTCCTCGGCCGAGGCGGTTGTCATTGTGACCGAAGCTGTCAGCAAGGCCAACGAATGTCTGAGCATGGCATTTCCTCCAAATGAGAGCCAAAGGTCTGAATAATAGATGATATCAGCGTGGCAGTGCTTCTGTCACGATGGGAGGTGTCGAGGGCGGAGCAGTTGCTTTTCATGGTGGGGTTTCAGTATGTTGGCCGCACGACGGATTCGCGTTCGAGTCTGGATTGACCACGCAGAGAATCGGGAGTCATCATGAAGGTTGTTCGTTTTGAAGATCCGAGCGGAAAAGTGTGCATTGGCGAATGGATCGCGGCGGACCAGGCCAGGCTGATCAGTGGCGATCTCTATGGTTCCTATGAAATCACGTCGCAGACCGCCAAGATCAAGCGGCTGCTGGCTCCGGTGGTGCCGGTGAACGTCATTGCCATCGGCTTGAACTACCGGCGGCATGCGGCTGAGGGCGGCCAGCAGGTGCCCGAATTCCCGCTGGTTTTCGTCAAACTCACGACAAGCGTGATCGGGCCGGGTGAGCCGATAGTGCTGCCCACGGATGCCCCGGACGAGGTGGATTACGAAGCGGAGTTGGCGGTGGTGATCGGGAGGAAGGCCCGCAAGGTGAGCGAAGCCGATGCGCTCAAGTATGTGCTGGGTTACACCTGCGGGAACGACGTGTCGGCCCGCGACTGCCAGATTCGACGGGACAAGCAGTGGGCAAGAGCCAAGAGCTTCGATACCTTTTGCCCGCTGGGGCCGTGCCTGCTGATCGACCCGAATCAGGATCCCAATGCGTTTCCCATCCGGGGCCGGCTCAACGGCAAGGTCATGCAGGAGTCGAACACGGCCGACATGATCTTCTCGGTGCCCAAGCTGATCAGCTACCTCTCGCACCAGTTCACTCTCCTGCCAAGCACGGTGATCGTGACCGGCACGCCCGAAGGCGTGGGCGTTGCCCGCAAGCCTCCCGTTTTCCTTCGCGAAGGTGACACCTTTGCCGTCGAGATCGACGGGATCGGGGAGCTGGTCAATCCGGTGGTGAGGGACGAGTGAAGTCGTCAGTGGTCCGTTCTCGGTTGTCAGAGTCAGCGTGACCCATGCGGGTAACAGAACCTGATGCCGAGCCGGGGTTCAGGCTTGCCCCGGTCCCTCTCCGCGTGCATTCACAGGTTTGGCGGCGCTGGGGGTTGACAGGCAGCCGATCGTTGATTATGGATCATGCACGATTGGGTGCGCTTGCCCATTGGCTTGCTCGGGTGATGAACGATCATGCCTCCTTCAGCCATTTCGCGATTGAGCTTTGTTGAGCAGGCGTACCAGGCCATCAAGCAACGTATCGTCGGCGGAGATTTCGGGCCGGGCACACAGCTCAACATTGATGCCCTGGCGCGGCAGCTCGGCGTCAGTAACTCGCCTGTCCGCGAGGCTTTACGACGACTGGAGAACGAGCGTTGGGTGGAGACAATACCGTTTCGGGGGGCATTCGTGCGGCCGTTGGACCCGGTCGAGCTGGCCGGGCTCTACGAGCTTCGGGGGATGCTGGAGTTGGCCGCGCTGCGAAAGGTGATGCCTCGCCCGCCGGCCGAGGGGCTGGGGCAACTGGAGAAGGCGCTGGCCGAGCTCCGGGCGGCGGTTCGAAGAAGCGATCCTCTGGCCTATCTTGCGGCGGACACGCGGTTTCATCAAGCCATCGTGGATATGGCCCGGAACAAGAGACTGAGTGAGATGTACGCCACGCTGGTCGAGCAGGGCAAGTGCTTCATGCTCGGGCGGGGGCCGGAGAGCATGGCGCGCTATCGCAAGGGCCGCGATCAGCATGGGGCCATTTTTGATGCCGTTCGCCGAGGCGACGGGAAAAGGGCCGTCAGGTTGCTTGAGGAGCATCTGCGGATCGGGCCCGAGGATGCACCAGTGCAAACCAGGAAGAAATGAGAGACGTGCCATGCGATTGTGGCAGACAACGGCGAACCTCACTATGGGTCAGCACCTGCCCGCGAAAGGGTGGCACGGATCCGCCGTTCGCGTATCGTCTGCGCACCAGCAGCCTTTTTGCCCCGAAGGGGCACAGATATGTAGCCTGGGGCGCGAGCCCCAAGTGCAGATGTCGCCAGGACCGATCAGCCCCGAAGGGGCGGAAGAAGAGCCAGGCCTTCCACAGGCGTCCATCGTCCCGCTGGGGCTAACCGGTGAATGGGGCATCGAATCCAGGGGCTCGCGCCCCTGGCTACACACCTCCGCCCCTACCGGGGCGATTTGCAGCCGTGCGGGGTCACTGATTGTGAAGCCACAGGGCTGCTCTACGGACCCGTCCCACCCAGCCGCAGCTCGTAGTCGGATCTCTCGCCATACGTTGTGTCTAACAGCCGCCGTTTTGCTGATCGCCGGATGTTCGGCCGGGCGCGGTCGCGGCCTGGATGCCGGGCAGGAAGGGCTCGGCCCCTGGTGGATGCGGGAGACTGCGATGACCCGCGACGGCAAGCTGGACCTTAAGGGCAAAGAGTGGTGGCCCCAGGCTGCAGGGCTTGAGGTCGGTGAACAGTTCATTGTTCGTGCCGAGGGAGAGGCAGCCACTCGAATGCTTGTGCGGCGAGAGAAGGTCACGCTTCGCGACGGCAAGGAGGCTGAAGCACTCGTCTGGATCATTGACGACGGCCATGACGGCAGTGCGGTTCGCGGCGGCGATCGGGTCAACGACTGCTACGTGGCGGACTATGGCCGCGACGGCGTGGTCGACCGCATAGTCGACTGGATCGACAACGACCGCGACGGCGTCCCTGACGAGATGGACATCCGCTATTTCACCAACGGCCGGCTGAACTACTGTTGGCTGGGAATGGATTTCGACGGCGACGGGCACATGTGGAGCCTGACGGGTTACGAGTACGGTGGTCCGAGCTTCTTCGAGGCCGACCCGTACGGCAACAACATGATCTACATGAACAAGTTCAACCCCAACCTCGGCCGATGGAGCCCTATCTCCGAGTGCCCGTTTGCTTTCTACGACACCGACGGCGACGGCCAGAGCGAGGAGGTGGTTCGGTTCAGCGCCGTGCCGCTTGAATACGACGTGGGGAAGTATCCTGATTACGCAAATACGGCCTACGCCTTGCCGTGGAAAAACGAGTTGGAGCGCATGGGCGTGGTGAACATCCGCTACAGCTTCGATATCGACAACTTGAGCAGCGCGCAGACGCCGCTCCACTATGATTTCGGCTTCAACCTGGTCAGCAAGGTACCCTATCAGTTCCCGGGGATGTATCACTACAACCCGCTGCGACGGCCGCCGCAGGCAACGGTGGTGGCGCCATACGACCGCGTCCGGCACATCAGCAATATCTATCCGGCCCGCGAGACGGGTTTTTCCTGGCACGAGAACCACGATGACACGATCTCGATCGGCTACGGGGCGAGCAAGGACGACGATTTCCGATGGGAGGGCGTGTTCTGGATCTGGGAACGGCGGTTCATGGAGAACACCGGCGGGCCGTGCCAGAAGTGGAACGTTCGCCGAGAGTGGAGCCGCAAGCCGGCAAACCGCCGCGAGTTGTACTACAGCGGTATCGACAGGCGGATTCATCTGTTCGGAGCCGAAGAAGGCTGGATTCAGATGGGCCACTTCGCCGGCCTGGGCGAGATCGGCGAGTCGCGCATGTACGACACGGATGGCAACGGGTACTTCGACCGCTGGGAGGTCTGGCTCAAGGGCGAGCCCGGCCCGTGGAGGGTCTCGACGGTGCACGACGAGAAGGCCCGCCGCGTGCCATTCGACATCGAATGGCTGCGGGAATTCTACACGAAGAAAGTGCTGCCCGAGACGATGGCGGCGAATGAGAAGCTGATGGCCGCGATGAGCCGCGTGCGACCGTTCACCTGTTCGGCGGAACTTCAGGCGGCGATGCGCGAAGGGCCGGACAATTACCGCCGGTACGCGCAGGATATCGCCCTGGAGCTCCACTATCGCGATCTGCGGCGGAGCCTGAGCGAGGCGGCTAACAAGGTCCTGGCTGAGGCGAAGATGGACGACTTGCGGCCGCTGTCCCCCGAGCAGCGGGCGGCCACGCCCAATTCGCAGACCGCCTGGGAACTGACCCGCCTGCTGGAGCGTCTGGACGTGGCGTGGGGCGAGGGAGACATCGACGCAGTACTCGCTGCGCTGGATGAGCTTTCAGCATCACCACTGGTGAGGAAGACGGACTGATCGCGAAGACTGGGGAGGTGATCGAGTGAACATCCTGGCAGCCGGCAAGCTGTACGGTCCCGACTACTTCATCATTGTCGCCTACTTTGTGCTCATGCTGGGCGTGGGTGCGTACTTCTATCGTTACATCAAAGCGATGAAGGACTACTTTGCCGGGGGGAATCGTATTCCCTGGTGGCTGAGCGGCGTGTCCTACTATATGTCGAGCTTCAGCGCCTTTGCTTTCGTGGCCTACTCAGGGCTGGCCTATAAGTACGGCATCTTCGGCGTCACTTTTTACTGGGTGACAGTGCCGGCGGCGGCGTTCGGTGTTGTCTTCTTCGCGACCCGCTGGCGGCGGGCTCGAATCAGCAGCCCGGTCGAATATCTCGAATCGCGGTACGACTCGGCTGTCCGGCAGCTTTTCGCCTGGCAGGGCATCCCCCAGAAAATCATCGATGATGCTCTGAAGATCGTTGCGATCGGGATGTTCCTGGCGACGGCGCTGAACGTCCCGCTCAAGCAAGGGATGTTCTGGTCGTCGGTGATCATGCTTGCCTACACTTTCATGGGCGGTCTGTGGGCGGTGACGGTGACCGATTTTCTGCAGTTTGTGGTCATGATGCTGGCGGTGCTGATCCTGTTTCCGCTGTCACTGCAAGCGGCCTTTGACAAAACCGGTGGCCTGTCTGAGATGATCGAGACCGCACCGGCCGGTTTCTTCAAGCCGTATACGGGGGATTTCAACTGGGTCTACCTGGCAACGGCCGTGGTGCTATACTGCCTCTCTTACAGTGTGAACTGGGGTCTCGTGCAGCGTTATTACTGCGTGCCCACGGAGAAGGACGCCAAGAAGGTCGGCTGGCTGGTGGTGGTTCTGAACATCGTGACCCCTCCTCTGATGTTCATGCCGGCCATGCTCGGACGGTATTTTCTGCCCGCCCTGGCCGATCCCAATCAGGCCTATCCGAGTCTTTGTGTGACGCTGTTGCCGGTCGGGCTCCTGGGGCTGGTGGTTGCGGCGATGTTCTCGGCAACGATGTCGATGCTGAGCACCGACTACAACGTATGCGCCAGCGTATTGACCAATGATGTGTATCGGCGGTTGATCCGGCCCAATGCCTCACAAGAACAACTGGTTCTCGTCGGTCGGCTCATGACGCTGCTGGTAGGTTTGATCTCGCTGGCGGTGGCGTTCTACATTGTCAGCCTTGAGGGGGCCGGCGGCGACAAGCTTTTTCGTTGGATGATCACTCTGTTCAGCGTGGCGACCGCGCCGGTGGCCGTCCCGATGCTGGCCGGACTGATCACCCCAAAGGTTACGACTCGCGCCGCTTTGATCGGTTTCGCAGCGGGGGTGGGCGTCGGACTGTTCATGTTCTTTGGACTCGAGGAGAAGTTTGTTTTCCTCAAGATGACATGGATGAGGGAAAATGCGATTTTCCTCGTCGCCCTGGCGGTCACCATATGCCTGACCGCGGCCATCAGTTGGTTGGACGGACAGCGGCAAGGGACGCTTCCGCGCGTCGAGCAGTTCCTGGACCGACTTCGGACGCCGATCGGCGAACTCGATGGGGACCGCGTCGAGGAACCGGCGCGGGGCGATATCATCTCACCCTTCCGCATTGTCGGCACGAGCACGGCCATTATCGGCGTGTTGTTGATTGCGATCACGCCCTGGACGAGAACAAGACTCGGCCTCGTGCTGGATTCTGTGCTCGGCGGTTTTCTGGTCGTCAGTGGGGTATATGTCGCGTGGCGAAGCGGTCGGGGCTCAAGGACGGAAACGCAACTCAAGTCGCAGGAGTAGGAATCATGACAGAGATCGGCATTGGCGTCATCGGGTCCGGCTTCATGGGTCGGACGTACACGGAAACAATCAACAAGTACTGCAGGCGGGGACGCGTTCGGGCGGTCGCCGTCGGGTCGCGGGCCGGGCAACTGGCCAAAGACTACGGCATCGACCTGGAACCGTCGGTCGAGTCACTGCTGGGTCGCAAGGACATTCAAGCCGTGTTTATCGCCACGCCGCACCATGTCCATGCCGAACAGTCGATCGCCGCCGCCGCCGCCGGCAAGCACATCCTGATCGAGAAGCCCATGGCCTGTACGGTGGCCGACTGCGACGCAATTCTCGATGCGTGCAAGAAGGCCAAGGTGCTATCCTCAATCGCCTTCACGCAGCGCACGCGAATCTGCAACATGCGGGCCAAGCAGCTTATCGAAGGCGGCCGCATCGGCACCGTTCAACAGATTGCCTCGACGCAACTGCTCGGCGGCGGGGTGGGTACTCTGCCCGGCTGGCAGAGCGACGCGGCCAACCTGGGCACGCTGTTCGGCCACGGCATCCACAACTTCGACTCGATCCGCTGGCTCAGCGGGCAGGAGATCAAGACGGTTTACGCGAAGTGCACGAGTTTCGAACCGGACGTCAAGGTTGAAGGCACTTCGATGGTGCTGATGACGCTGAGCGGCGGGACGTTCGCCAGCCTGTGGAGTTCGTTCCAGTTGCCCAAGCCTTCGTTCCCAAGATCGCAGTTTGCCGCCCGAATCGTCGGCGAAAAGGGTCTGATCGACCTGGACGCATACGGCGAGCTGCGGCTGGCGGTGGATGGCGAGTGGCAGGTGGTCGAGACGCAGGCCCCGATCGACTGGCAGGGCAAGGGTTTTCTGGACCCTGTGCGGCTGGAGAGCTACGTCCGCCAGTGCCAGGACTTCATCGACGCGTGCATCGAAAACCGCCCGCCGGCGGTCACCGGCTGGGACGGGCGCCAGGCGGTCGCGGCCGCTTTGGCGGCGTATGAGTCGTCGCGGACGGGCAAGGAGATCGTGCTGTCATGAAGTTCGCCGAATCGCTCCGTCTGTACGAAAGAGCGTGCAAGACTACGCCGGGTGGTATTCACAGCAACGTGCGGGCCAACTGGAAGCCCCATCCGATGTTCTACGAACGCGGGCATGGGTCACACGTCTGGGACGCCGACGGCAACGAGTTCATCGATTATGTGCTGGCACGCGGGCCGCTGCTGCTGGGTCATTCGCCCAAGCCGGTTTTGGACGCAGTGAAACGACAGCTTGATTTGGGCCTGATGTACGCCGGGCAGCACAGGCTGGAGATCGAGGCGGCCGAGCGCTTCTGCAAAATGGTACCCTGCGCCGAGATGGTGCGTTTCTCGTCGTCGGGCAGCGAGGCGGTAACGGCGGCCATCCGGCTGGCCCGGGCGGTGACCGGGCGGACGAAGATTCTGCGTTTCGAGGGGCACTACCACGGTTGGTTCGACAACCAGTTCTGGAGCTACGCTCCGGCGCTGGATCAGGCGGGCCCGCGAGAGAATCCCCGGCCGATCCCGGCAACACGCGGCCAGTCGCCGGCCGATGCCGAGCACCTGGTCATCCGTCCGTGGAATGACCTGGCATTGGTCGAGGAGGCATTCGGGCGACATCCCGGACAGATCGCGGCGATCATCACCGAGCCGATCATGTGCAACATGGGCGGGATCATGCCGCGCAAAGGTTACCTCGAGGGACTGCGCGAGCTGTGCGAGAAGAACGGGGCGCTGCTCATTTTCGACGAGGTGATCACGGGGTTTCGGGTGAGTCTGGGCGGGGCACAGGAGTTTTTCGGTGTGACGCCGGACCTGGCCACCTTCGCCAAGGGGATGTCGGGCGGCTTTCCGGTCAGCGCGATCGCCGGCAAGCATGAGTACATGAAGGACTTCGGCGATCTGTCGGTCAGCCACGCAGGGACGTACAACTCCAACGCCCCGTGCATGGCTGCGACCGTGGCGGCACTCGACATGCTGGCGGCCGACGACGGGGCGGCGTTGAAACATGCCCACGAGATGGGACGACGACTGATGGTCGGGATTGAGGATATCGGTCGCAAGGCAGGCAAGAACGTCCGAATTCGAGGGACGCCGGCGGCGTTCTTCGTGTCGTTCAACGACAAGGAAGAAGTTGTGGATTACCGCACCTGTCTGTCGCGCGACCGCGAGGCGTACACCCGTTTCTGGCTGGCTCTGCAGGATCGCGGCGTTCGTGTGATCCCTGACGGCCTGTGGTTCGTCTCGACGGCACATACGCAGCAGGATGTGGTTCGGACGCTGGAAGCAGTGGCAGAGGCGATGAAGGTGGTGTGATCATGAGAGTGGTCAGTTGTCAGTGGTCAGTTATCAGTCAGCTATTCGCAGAGCTATTGGCTGTTAGCTCTCGGCTATTAGCTTTCAAGGCATCTCGGACTGCGTTGGTCAGGCACGCAGGGCCAATTCGCAATTCTCAACTCCTCATTCTCAGTTCCGCCCTGGCAGTGTTGGTCTTGTCATTGGCTGCGGCACCCGCCCACGGACAGGGCGCAAAGGCCAAGCTGTTCGAACGGGTTTTTGGCGATGCGGTCAGGCTCGACCCGGCCATGGTGGCCAAGGTCAAGGCGGCCAAGCCGGGCGAGCGGATCTTCGTGGATCGCAACGGCGACGGCAAGAACGACGAAGCGTGGTACATCGACACGGCCTACCGGCACAACGACAGGGCTCGGCCATTGCTGGTACGGGCGATTGATGAGGACGGCGATCTGGACTCGTGGATGGGGCCGGATCTCGATAGCGATCTGTACGTCGTTGACTGGAACGCGGACGGCACGGTCGACGTGGTGCTCGACTACCAGGACAACGACGGCGACAACGATGTCGACGAGATGGCCTTCTACTTCTACATGACCGAGCACCCTTATTTCGGCAAAGACGTGCTGCGGGTCTGGTGGGGCAGCGACGACGGCGACGACAACCTGCTCTGGTACGACATCGACTACACCTACGACCAGCACACCTGCCAGTACCGCTGCCATTTCAGCGGCGATGAGTCGTTCGTGGCCTTTGGTCTGCGTCTTGAGGACAAGGAGTGGCAGTCGGCCTTCGAGAACCCGTTCCTGTTCTACGATCCGGACGGCGACACGTGCAGCGAGGTGGTCCTTCGGATTGAGGGGCAGGGCAACCAGGTGCGGGCGATTCGCTACAGCTTCGATGCCGACGACGATGCCTATGGCCGTCGAACGCACGATTACGACTTTTCCATCACCGCCCGGGCCCCGGAGGATCGACCGGTGGTGCTGCCCGCCGATGCGACGATCAGCACTAAGCTTCGCGGCATCCCCACGCAGGCCTGGCTGAGGCGCGATAAGGCCGAGGCGTTTGTCCAGAATGCCCAGTGGGACCGCGTGCTACTGACCTGGGACGAGATCAACGCAAACACCGAGGAAAACGTCGAGAAAGACCCGCACGAGAGATGGGAAGGCGTGATCGCTCATGGCAACCCGGACTTCAAACAGGTCGGCGGCCCGCCATGCAGCACGATGAACAAGCGATACGAGTTGGCTCTCAAGCCGGTCTCGCCCCTGAAGCTCTATTACTCGACGGCTGACCGGCGCCTGCACCTCAAGGGCGCATCCAAGGGCTGGCTTGACGTCGATTACGACTTCGATGGCAAGCCGGATGCGCGATACGTGTATCGTGACGATGACCATGACGGCATCTTCGAACGGCGGTTGATCGATTGGAACGGCGACGGAACGGCGGACTTCGATTGGATGGTGCAGCATGGCAGCCAGCACGAGCTCGAGTTGGCGTTCAGGGCCATCTCGACCTTTTATCGGGGCAAGCTGAATCAGACACTGGCTGAAAGCCAGGCATTTGTCGACGCCGCAAGGGCCGCGCTGGGGCCGAACGACTATCCTGAAGCGGAAGCTGTGGAGGACTTCTTCCTGAACAGACTGGATGGCTGGATGCCCCGGACGGGTCTCGGCGAGTACATCCGCCGTTCGCCGGCCGGAGCCAGGTTCTACGCCGATCTCGTCCGCGACCGGCTGCTCTGGTCCCTGAAGCAGCGATACGGCGAAGAGGAGGCGTGGAAGGCCATTGAGTCGGCATACGGCGTAGGCAATTTACGGACCGCAACAAAGTACGTCCCGCGCGAGGACAAGGAAGCCGTGACGGCTCGGGTGAACGGTCTCAGCGGCTTCGCGAAACGGATCTCGATCAGGATGAGCAACAGCGGTAGAACTGCGCGATTCGATTGGCCCGTGAAACTGGGTCTGAGGCGGATTCAGACGAAAGTACCCGATTTCAACGCCGACAACTGCGCGGTGGTTGCATCGGAGCGTTGGCTCGACTGGCGTCGGATCCCGCACCAAGTGGATGAGATTGACCCGGCAATTGGGCCTGAGTTGAGCTTCGTGGCGGACGTGCCGGCGAGCGGCGAGGCAACCTACTATCTGTACTACTCGCCAACCGGCAAGAGCGAGACCAGCTTCGCCCGCAAGACCAGCACGGCCGAGGACTGGGTGCCGCCCAACATCGGATGGGAGTCGAACCGCTGCGCGTACCGGGCCTACTGGGGGCAGTTTGATTTCTTCGGTAAGAAGACCGACAAGCTCATCTACGAAGACATCGGCAAGCAGAGCTACCACGAGGAGACGGAGTGGGGCATCGACGCCCTGCATGTTGGCAACGCTTCCGGGATTGGCGGGTTGACGCTCTATGTCGACGACAAGCCTTATCTTGTCCAGAACCCGGCCGGCAAAGGCGATGTGAAATTCAGTAAACGACAGCTTGTCAAGGGGCCGGTGCGGGCGGCGGTCGAGATCACGGCCGAGAACATCGTGCCCGAGCAGCCGGACCTCAGGGTGCGAATTCTGTGCATCTCCTACGCCGAGAGGCAGGAATCGGAGATCCGGGCGACAGTCACCGGAGCGAAGGGCAACGTTCTCCTGGCTCCGGGGCTGGTCAAGCTGCCTCGCGAACAGGCCTTTTCCGATCCGGACAAGGGCATCTTGGGAAGTTGGGGCTATCAGCAGGAAGTCATCGGCGATATCGGCATGGCGATCGTGGTCGATGCCGCCAATTCGGCACAAGACGTCGTGGACTTGCCCGAGGAGCGACGAATTCGCTGCGGCCTGACGGAAAGGGGTGAGCTGCGGTACTGGATCATCGGTGACTGGCGTCGCGGCCGGCAACACCCCATCGCCCCGACAGTGGAGAACTGGCGGCGGGAGGTCGAGGCTCTGGCGAGTGGACTGAGGCAAAAAGTCAGCATCCAGGTGGGCGAGTCCGAGGAACCGAGGTCTTGAGGAAATGACGAATGACGAAGCACGAATGTCGAATGAATGACGAAGCACGAATGACGAAAGGTATGCGGCTTACGTCCAGCCTGCTTGTTCAGGGTTGGTCATCCGGGTTTCATTCGCCGTTGAGGTGCAATTCGCCGAACACGCCATCACAAGCCGCCCCGGCGGGGGCGAAGGTATTTAGCCAAGGGCGTAAGCCCCTGGGTTCTTGTAAACGGATGGTGTTTTCTACCGCCCCTTCGGGGCTGATCGGTCTCGGCGGCAGTTGGACGAGGGGCTTGCGTTCCTGGCTACATAGCTGTGCCCCTTCGGGGCAACGCGGCCGCTGGTATGTAGAAACCACGAGAGAGCCGTATGACGCGAGGTCAATTACACTCCTGTCATTTGGACTTCGTCATTCTGGTTCTTCACCTGTACCTCCTTGTTGAAAGGTCTCTCGCAATCTCAATGATCATCGACGGCCATGTCCATATCGGGGTCGGCAACTACTTCCACATGAAGGCGGATGTGGATCAGCTTCTGCGTCTTGCGGACAAGGTGGGCGTGGACAAGCTGTTCGTCACCGATCTCGGTTCGCTGTTTTACGATATGAGCGAAGGCAATGACCGGCTGGCACGTGACATTGCAGCCCATTCGGATCGGCTCATTGGCTACTGTTCGGTGCCGACGCCGCGATTCGGCAAGCGGGCCGTGGACGAGATCCGCCGCTGCTTCGAGAAGCACGGCTTCCGCGGGGTGAAGATCTACTCGCACCCGGAAGCCCCGATTACCGAGCCGGCCGCCTATCCGCTGCTGGAGTCTGCGGCCGAGTGCGGCATGCTCATTCTCTCACACACCACACCGGACGAATGTGACCACCTCATGCAGAACGTGCCGCAGGCCCGGCTGGTCATGGCCCACATGGGCGGGCACCCGTATGCCTTCGGCGACTGGTACCGGGCGGTGGCGGTGGCCAAGAAGCACCCGAACCTGCTGCTCGATACGGCCAGCTCGCAGATCGACAACGGCATGCTCGAATGGGCGGTCGCGGAGCTCGGACCGGAGAAGATCCTGTACGGCAGCGACATGCCGCTGCTCGACCCGTTCACACAGATGGCCAAGGTCACGGGGGCGGAACTGGACGACCGGGCCAAGAGCCTGATACTTGGAGACAACCTGCACCGGTTGCTCGGCTTGCCATGATGCGATTGGATATCAACGCCTGTTTCGGTCACTGGCCCTATTGGGATCTGCCGCACAAAACTGCGGAGGACCTGGTCCGTTTGATGGACCGCAACGGCATCGAGAAAGCGGCCGTGTTGAGCCTTCGCGGCGTGCTGGTGGACTGGCGGGCGGGCAACGACGAGACGCTGGCGGCGGCCGATAGGCATCCCGGTCGTCTGATCCCCATGGCGACGCTCAGTCCGTTCATGGACGGCAACGGCGACGAGCTGCGGCGCCTGGCCGATACGGGCATGCGCGGCGTGCGGCTGTATCCGCTGTTTCATAGCTACCCGCTGGATAGCGAGTTCACCGACGACGTGTGCCGGGCAGCCGCCGAGCGGCGAATCCCCGTGATGATTCCGACGCGGCCAATGATGAACTGGCGGTTCAAGACGGTGGCCATCGAAAGTATTGGGGCCCTGGCGGCCCGGCACCCGTCGACGACGTTCATTATCAGCGGGCCGAACTACCTGATCGAGTGCCAGGCATTGGTCAAGGTCATGGGGCAGTGTCCCAACGTGAGCTGCGAGATCTCGTGTCTCCAGGGCTTCGACTCGGTTACGAATCTGGTCCGGCAGGTGGGTGCGGATCGCGTTTTGTTGGGGACCGGCGCAACTTTGCACTACCCGGCGTGCAACGTGGCCAAACTCGATCACGCGGAACTGAGCACACGGCAGCGGGAAGCCATCGCGGCAACGAATGCCCTGCGCATGCTTGGGCTATGACCGGATCGTCGCTGCGGTCGCTCTCAATGTGTTTCACGACGGTGTGGGACAGGCTTCCAGTCTGTCACAGGAGATTGGTCCCACAAAGCAGGATGGGGTTCGACCGAGCTCGCCGCTCTGCAAGCCGGGGGCCACAAGGTTATTCGCGGCTCAATCGGCTTCGGAGGGTACCAGGGAATTCCGATTGGCCGTGCCAGTGACGTGCTCCGGGCGGTGTCCGATCCCCGGAAAGACGGCGTCGCCGTCGGCTGTTGAGCAATGTCCGGCGATGGGGCCGGCAGGCTCCACCCCGGGCATGTTACCCGAGCCCGCCAGGCCCGATCTCGCCGGATCAAACCTTCCCGTTGCTACGACAGAAACCACGCGGAGCGGTCTGCCCGCCTCGCTTGTCTGACGTATCTTTTGCCCATCAAATGCTTCTTGCCAGGCGCTCCTGCCTGACAGTCCGACGGCCGGATTGCCGGGCAGTCTTTGTTCAGTCGAGGACGAACACCCGTGCTTCGGCAGGCCGAGAGTATTCCTCCATCTCGGCAATGCTGGAAATCGGGAGCGGTTGCGCCTGCTCCCGGGTCTTGGACGGCACATAGGCGCGCCCACACTGACGGCAGAACTGCGGTCTGCCCCTACGCCGGACCGGAACGATCTGCGGGTGTTCACAATGCGGACAAAGCAGGTATAGCGGCACAGCAAACACTCCTTCTCACTCGCGGGTACCTGCCGGGCTCGCCCTTGCTTCCCTCTTGCCCAGGCTCTTGCGGCCCTGAGCCTGACCGGCAGGCCCCAATGGGGAATCTACGGAATATTGGACACCTATTTCGGCGAAAGGTTGCACCTCTTCTGAGGGATTCTTTCCATCCGACCGGAAGATTGCAAAGGATTGCCAAAAAAGGAGTTATCGGCCATAGGCATCCTCTCGTCAGAGACGCTGGACGGTCTGGTCGATCACAAGGATAGGTGCCGACGATGGTTATGGAATATTTTCAAAAAGTGAAACATTTTCGCGGTCGGATCGGGAAAGCTGGCTGGCACAACTGGCGGGCGCGAGCTCGGGTGGACGGAAAGCCGACAGGAGGTTTTGCTGTCGTATGTCGGCTCGGGCACTGAGATTCCTCCTGGGAGCCAAGGGTGGCCGCAGAGCAAGAATCATCTGTTTCGCTGTATCTTCATCAACAGATAGATTTCACCCTGGTGGTTGGCCTCGTCGTGGCTGGCGTGGGTGATCCAGTACCAGAGGGGCTTTTCGGGGCCGAGGGCCTTGTTCGGTGATGGACTCTCCAGGTCGCGTTTGCCCACCGAACCAATAACCTCCTGCAACCTTGGCAACTGGGCGACGAGGCGTTCGCGGATCTCGCCGCGGCCGGGCCACTGTTTGGTCTCTTTCACCGGCCGGCAGAACTTGCCGAAAGTCTCAGCCCAGCCGACCGGCAATTCGCTCTTGCCGGTGATCGCGGCAATGCCCAGGGCATCCTGCACCCACAGCACGTGCCCGGCGTACCACAGGATGTGGTTTGACAGCCCCGGCGGCGAGTACATCAACTCTGAGTCTTTCACATCGTCGAACAGCCGCAGCGTCTTGGCCCGCACTTCGCCGGCCAACCCCGCCAGCAGCCCCGCGTCTTTGCTCAGATCGATCGACATGGCGGCGTTTCTCCTGGCACCGAAGCCTGCGCTATCCGACAACACACCATGCACATTATAGCCCTGCCGGGAGCCACAGCGTGTCTCTGGTCGCTCTTCGGGTCAGAGAGAAGCACTGTCAGAGTGAGACGCAACGGTCTGCTGCCCAATCTGCCGGTGGGAAGATGATCGACCCCGGCGTTGCATACGGCAGCGCCGGGGAATGCGGAATTGTGAGTGTGGAATTGGGAATGGGCTGTCGTTCGCCGTCGCCCATGAACCTCACCGCCGGCGAACTCCGGAAACAGCGATGATTCGGCACGAAACGCCCGATCTACAACGGCCTTCATGGATACCTGCGGCGATGTTCATGCAACTGGGGGCTTCAGTCCGGCTGAGCGGCGGTGGAAGTGCGGGCTGAACCGGCAGCCCGAGGGGATTCTGCAACCGTCGTTACCGCCGAGAGAAGCGGAAACCCGTCGCTCGCGCACATTCATCGGGCTTTGAGCCATAGCATGTCCGAGATTCATTAGAAGCATCCTGGCGTCTGGCTGGGTTGTCCTCAGTACCTCGCAAGGAAGCCGTCAGGATTGCAGAACAGTCGCGAAAACAACTTGACGGCTGCTACACCTTCGTCTACATTCCCTACATCTGTAGGATAAAGCAGGAGACGAGAGGAGAACTGAGCGAGAAGGGAATGGCGTCCAGGTGGCTGGTCAAATAAACCGTCCTGACACTTTTGTGTCGCATCCTGACACTTTTTTTGTTGAGCAGGCGGTTCTTGCAGTTCTGGGTGTTGCTCACGTGTTTTTCCCGGTCAGGCGGTCAAGGAACGACTCCAGGAGAACCTGAGCGGCGATCGCGTCCTGTCGGTTTTTTTTCTTCTTGCGAGTCAAATCGCGACCGAGCAACCGTCGATCAGCGGCATGGGACGTCAGACGCTCATCGTGCAGATGAACGGTGATCGTTGCGGCGTTTCTTCGTGCCTGACAGGCCTTGCGGATGGCCTCGGCGAGCTGTTTCGAGAGCCGTGCCTGGGGTCCCTCGGTTCCATCCATGTTCAGCGGCAGGCCGATCACGATCCCGCCGGCGTCATATTCCTCGGCCACGTCGATAATCGCGGACGCGTTTTGTTCGAGGCCGGCGCGGGTGTTGATGACACTCAGGGGTGAGACGACGCCGGTGTGCGGATCGCTGATGGCCAGGCCGATTCGCTTGGTGCCCAGATCAACACCCAGATAACGGGTATCCATCGTTCTTCCTTGCAGGAAAGGCTGTCTTGCGTACGAAAGATCATGTTAAGCGGCATGCCGGAGCGATACAAACGTTCGAGTGGGGGGCGCGGCGGCCTGAGTGCGATGATCGGGTCTCCCGCGACTTGCAGGGCGATGATCCTTCGAAGCAAGCGTTTCGCCAAGCCGGACGATGCGGCTTGACGGGGAGACGGGATAGAGGCAGCGGCGACTCGGAGGCAGGCCTGCAAGGGATGGCGCAAACGCTCACGAGAGAGTCCTCGTATTGGCATCGTGGCATCTATTATTCGCAGGATTGCGGCAGGCAACTGCTATGGGGTGGCAAGAACGCGGGCGCTCGTTTCCCATTCCCCGACGGCGGTGCTTGTCAGAAGCTTGACCGGGGATCTCGTCGTGCCTAGATTCCTCGCATGATGACCAAGAGGGAACGCGTGGAAGCGGTGTTGGGGGGGCGGCGTCCGGATTGTCCGCCTGTGAGCTTCTGGCATCATTTCGAGCCGCACGAGATTACCGGGCGGGCGGCCCTCGATGCCCATCTTCGTCACCTGGAAACCTATGATCTCGATTTCCTCAAGGTGATGAATGACCACCATTACCCGCGAGGGGACGTGAACCTGGTTCAGTCGGTGGCGGACTTGCGAAAGATCAAGCCACTGCCGGGCGATGCAGGCCAGTTGGCGGGGCAACTCGACCTTCTGCGGGGCCTCCGCAGGCGGCTGGATGACGATCTGTTTACCTGCGCGACGGTTTTCAGCGCGTGGACGGTGTTGCGAGCCTGGGTGGCGCCGCCGAGTGACAAGCACGGCCCGCCCAAGATCATTGGAGAAGACCAGCGTGACGACGTTCTCACGAAACTCTTACAAGAGGACCGGTCGGCGGTGAAGGCTGCCGTGCGGGCGATCGGCAAGATGCTCGCGGCGTTCGCCCGCGAGTGTGTTGCCGCCGGGGCCATGGGCATCTTCCTGTCCGTGCGCGATGATTGGGTTGACCGCCCGGCCAACGGCGATGGCGTGTATGACGAGATGGTGATGCCTACGGATATGGAGATTCTGGATGCTGTCAAGCACGCGCCGTTCAATGTGCTGCACGTGTGCGGTCGTCCGATGATCTTCGAGCGATTCGCAAACTACCCGGTGGCGGTGATCAACTGGGCGGATCGTGCCGCGGGTCCGAGCATCGCCTATGCGTGTGAGGTGGCCAGGCCTGCCATCGCCGGCGGCGTTGACAACCTCAAGACGCTGCCTCAGGGCAAACCCGAGGATTGTGTAGCCGAGGTTCGCGATGCCCTTCGGCAGGCCGGCGATCGCCCGATTCTCATCACTCCCGGATGTACATACGACCCCAAGGCCGTGCCCGCGGAGAATCTCAAGGCTGTAGTGTCGGCAGCCCGCAGTGGGTGACGGCGGGGCTTACTTGTTCCGACTTCCTGTAAAACGGGAGCACGAGCGACACTCCAGCCAGTGAAGACCGGCACCATTCGCGGTGGCTTTGGGGCCAGCACCACCTATAACCTTGTCCACGGCAGCGACTCGCCGGAGTGGGCGGCCGTTGGGATCTCGTTGTGTTTCAACGATGCGGAGATCCTGGACTACGTCACGCCCGAGGCCGGATGGGTGGCCGAGTCGGACGAAGGCTGAAGGCCGAAGGACCGGGGATGCAGGCAAAGGCTCGCCCCAGGCGACTCGCCGTGGCGAGACGAAGGATGAAGGCGGAGGGATGAAGGCAGTCTTCGACAAGCTCAGGCCGGGGCAGGATGAGGCATGAATTGAGACCCCGCGGAAGACGGTTGCTCTGTGATTTCGCGCCGACCTTCGTCTTGTGGCCTTCTCACCGAACCCCGAACCCCGAAGGCTGCTTGCCCTGCGAAGCTCAAGGAGCGAAGCAGGGAACCCTGACCCCTTGCCTACTGCGGCAGCACCTGCACGACGAACACGCTGGTCATTCGATCGATAGGTGTCACCCCCGCGATGATCGCCTTTCCCAGCGGTGTGACGACTGTGGTCTCCAATTTGCATAGCTCCCGTCTCTCGTACACCTTGTAGCCGTTCTTCTCAGGCTCGAGATAGGGGGCATACTCGGCCACCCTGGCCTGAAGCTCGACGCAGGGCTGCGAAGCGGTCTCATTGACGAACTGGCCTTCGAGCTCCAGGTCGCACCGGTTTGCCAACAGCGGACTGGCTTTCATGATGAAGCGTCGGCCGGGCGTGGCTTCGACCACGTTCTGGGTTGCCAGCCGCAGCCCGGTCACGCCGATTCGCTGCAAATCCTCCACCAACGGCAGCAGATCAGCCGGCGTCGGGCTTGACTTGTCCTCGGGCAGACCGCTGACCAGCCAGAGGAATCGGATTCGCAACCCCACGGCCGGTGCATGGCCGGGCTCGGTCTGTCTGTCGATCTGTTTGATGATGCTCTCAACAGCGGCCATGTTCTTGGGTCTGGCCGTGACGATGATTGAGCGGATGTCGGGAACCGGCACGACGGAACTGCCGTCGCCGGCGGCCGCTCTCAGGGCGTCAAGCAGGGCCGGGTTGGGCCGTGCGAACTCCAGAGGGAAGAGCTTTGTGATCGGCTCGTTTGTCGGCGGTGCGGGGGGAGGTGCCGAGGGTGGGGCATCCAGTTCGGCGACCAGGGAGCGAGCCGTTTCGATTGCCTTGGGGGTTCCTGTGACGAGCAATGAATTGGCCGCCGCCCACGAAATGCACTCGCGTAGTCCGGGTACCGCTCGTTGGAGAATAGGGGCAAGCTCGGCCGCCTTGGCATGCCTGAGCGGAAAAATGATCGTCCTCATCTCCTGGGATTGGTCGGGAGCCGCATCCAGTTTTTGGAGCAACTGCTCGATGGCGGCCATGGCCTTCTCTTTGGCCCGCACGACGACGCCGTTGCTGCTGCCGGCGGTGACCCGCGTTGTGGGATCGCTGAATGCGGTGGTGATGGCGTTGATCACTGTCTTGGGATCGATGTGCTTCAGGCTGAATACCCGCACGACAAGCGGCTCCTCGGCAGCCGGAGCGGTCGCCGCCGGCCGGCTGGCAGTCGCTTGGGTAAGCGGCGGCTTGAGAGAACTCGTGTCGAACCGGGCGATGAGATCGCGAATGAGAGGCAGGTCTTTCTCGTCCGCCCTGAGGGCATCGACGTGCGTCGTTTGCAGCGGGATGGTCAACGAATCCGGCTGCGTTGCCGGAGGTGCGGCCACGGTTTTCGGTTGCCCGTCCGCTGCTTGTGACGAGGGGGCTGCCGCCGTCACGGCCGAGGAGGCTAAGAACAGGATGGCCGTCGAAGCGAACCTTCTCAAGCACGCCAGGCTATGATACACAGGCAAGTAGAATGCATTCATGTCGTTTCGCCTCCCGATTTCGACGGGCGGCCGTGGAGTCTGCGCCACCTTGGGGAATATACTCGTGACGGCCGTTGGAGATTGCACCCTTTCCCGAACGCCTTTCCCGACTCGCACCCACTTCGAGCGATCCGGTTTCGGACCAAAGGCGACATTATAGCAGACTTACGCCTCTGTGTGAGGTCTCCGGCAGCAACGTTGATGTCCGAGCGTCCGTATTGACCCGCGCTGCTCTTCCGGTGGAGGGCCTCCGGCTGCGTGACCGGAGGCTATGGGATTAACAGGGAGTCGGTACTCACGGCCGGGTCCGACAGCGCGGTCTGGTAGTTGGCTGGTGTTCCCCGGCCGGGCAGCAGATACACATGCGTCTCAAGTGGGTCCTGGACGGTCCCGCCGACCTGGGGTGGACTCGTTGGCGTCCAGATCAGATCTTCATCAGCCCCGCAAAGCGGATGCCTGCACCATTTAACGTTGCCGCCAAGAAAGGCGACATTCTGCCCCGCGAGGTTGTGGTTGCGAGAGCTGAGACTCCGATCTCGTTTTCGCAATGCGGCCAGCCATTCACCGGCGTCCACGCTGCCGTTGCCGTCGAGGTCGCCAGGGGCGGGCAGGCCGGTGCCCTGGGCGGTCGGATCAAAGTTGTATCGTGAGGCCTGCGGACCGGCTGGGTTGGGGTGCAACATTTCGATTCGGTTCGAGAAGGGATTGCGATCTGCCGCAAGGGCCTTGCGAGGGTCTTGCGAGCTGGTCATCCTGACCCCGTAGGTTTGCCCGATTCCTCGCTCATTGACCGTCGCCACGCGCGTCATCTGGAGGGAGTAGCTGATCTCGGCCAATTCGGTGCCGGCGTTGACGATGGCCGTGGGCGAGCCGTCGAAATCATACCACTTGCCCTCGGCGCCGACCGGTGGCTTGGGTTTTGCGAAGTACTTGAGGTTGGCATCGTTGACGATCGGACTGGGATTGGTACCGGACGAGAAGTGGCCGAGCTTGCGATTGCCCGTCGGACAAATGAGCTGCCGCGGTTGCAGGTACGCCTTTGGGCCGCCCAGGAGAAGCCGATAGTAGGCACGATAATTGCTCTGGTTATCCAATGCCGCCGGGCCGTCGGCGTCCATCCAGCCGTCGGGCAGGCCTCGAAGGCTTCCGATGGCGGTATTGCTGGTCATGCTCAGGGCGACCGTCGAGGGCTGCCAGGCGGTCGGGAATCCCTGTTGGTTGCTCTCGCTGTACATGATGCAGGCTTGGGCGATGGACCGGAGATTCACGCCGCAAGACACTCTCCGAGCAAGCTCGCGAACGTTGGCCAGTGACGGTAGCAGGATGCTGATCAGCATGGCGATGATGGCGATTACCACCAGCAATTCAATCAGCGTGAAAGCCTCACGCTGGAGCGTATTGGCTTGCCGGTTCCTCATGATATGCCTCCTTTCCAGAAAAGCGCGCACCAGTTCCCCGAACAATCGTCGGCATACGTGCCGCGCGGACTGCTTTCGCACTCGGTTCAGCGGCCGGTCGAACCGCCGGTCCGGCGAATCGACATTCCAGGCCACTTCTCTTCGTTGTTTTCTGCCATAAAAACGCTGGCATTTGGCGTGCCATCGATGAGGCCCCGTAAACCGGCAGCCCAGTCGTCGGCTGGGCGAGGGGCAGTCGCACGAAGTGGTCGAAATGAACCATGTCGTGGTCCAAATCAACCAGCGTCATCCTGGGTTGAGTGGTGCGAGGGCGCCGGGTCCTGGCGGGCGGCCATCAGAAAGAGCTTGCTCACGGGCGGAGGTTGCCGACGCAGTTAATCCTGCTGAATCCACTTCTCGTAAGTGACGGGTCCGCCGAAGACCGCGACCCGGTTCTCGTAAGGCGTTCCGGAGGTGATTGCGTGGATGAAGCCGGACATATCGCCGACCAGTACCGTATGAAGGATCTTGTTCTGTGGGTTCTCGACGAGAACGATGTCAATCTGGCCATCGAGCCCACGGTAACGCTTGCTCATTGCCAGAGCGGAGGCGTGCCCGGACGGGGCGATGGCGGGAAACGCACCCGTGGGCAGCGTTTCCAGCAGAGGCTTTTCGGACAGAGCGATCTCTTTGCGCAACCGGGCGATCATCTCTGTTGTTCGGCGGTACGTGCCACCGGTCGGGCTCACCACGCGTTTGCCGTCGAGCATGATGTTCCGGTCATCGTAGGCGATCACGATCAGGTGGTTTCGTGGCGACGCCTTGAGCCATGCAATAAGCTTGTCGCCGTGGTGCTGGTCGTCGCTGTAGGCGTAGTTGCTATCGAGAAACGCGATGCGGTCGATGCGATCGGAGATTTGATCGACGCCGTTGAGGTAGCCGAAGATGAAGCTGCCGCCGCCGCTGTGGCCGGTCAGCGTGATGCTTGTTTGCATGCCCTCGAACCGGCCGGCGATCGAGTCGATGACTTGGGCGATGATCCGGCTGCTGTCGGCATGCTTGGATCGCCACGCCGGCCAGCTCTTGCCGTCAGCCTCGACGTAGGCGGTGACCAGGTTCTCATCACGGATGACCTCGCGCATCCGCCGGGTCTGGGCACCAATATGCTGGATGCCGTAATGCCAATCGACGCCGGATGTCACGCGCTTGCCGATGGTCTGGTCGGTTGTGTTTCCGTTGGGCAGGGCATAGACGATGATTTGCGTCGGCTTGGGCCGATCGAATTGGGCTGCCGGGGGAGCCACGACACGGACTTGAACGCCCGGCTCAAGACGATACGTCAAGACCCCCTCACCGAAGTGCCGGTCAGCCCTGAAGCCGGCGGATGCATTGTGAGGTCGAGTCAGGGGACTCTGAACATCTAACGAGGTCGGGTTCGGTAAGCTCCCCCTTTGGGGGGGCTCGGCAATGGCGGGCATTGCCGACGCAGCCGCAAGGATGCCCAGGAGTGTCGTTCCGACCCGCATGATCCAGTCGGTCCGCTCGTCGCGCTGTGTCATGTCCGCACGCTAACCCTGTTCCCCGCAGGAGTCAAAACCGCCCATCACCCTCCCGAGAAATCCGTGATCCCCGACCGTCGGGGTCAGCGGTTCAGGGCCAGTTTCGGGTTCCTCGGTCACGATTTAGAGCCTTGCGGCGGGATATCTGTGCGGTTTGCGCGCATGTTTCTGGATCACAGAGCACTTGGGTTGCGGCCCGCAAAAAGGCGGTCCGCCTTAGGGAAAACACCTGATATGCCCAAAACGTTCGCCATATCCGCACTGCAAGACCCCAAAAAAACGGGACTTCAGGCTTTCTTGGCAGGTCCTGCCGATGGTACCATAGAGTATCAGCAGGGTCAGCCTGCTATAATGTGTCGCGCAAATGTCTGGTTTCGATCTTCGTGCCCTTCCGGGCAGTGTGTGATTCTATTCTTGGAGGTATGAGGCCCCTGGCCGAGAAGGTTGGGCGTTGAATCGTCCGGCCGCTGCTGCGCTCGTTCGTCTTTGGTCGGTCGTCACATGACCCATCTTCCTCGGTCCCGTCGGGGAGGTTCGCAGATGGCGTAGGATGGCACCAACATCCGCTTGAATGCTGGCCGATCGATTGGCACTTGGCATCGGCTTGTCCTGAAGCAGCGTGCGACCGGGGTGCGTGCCCCGACAAAACCGGAGAGTGCGGAATGAGGTTTCTTGTTGAAGAAGTCACATAAGGAGGACTAGGAGATGCTTCAGAAGAATCAAAGGCGGACCGCCTTTTTGCGGGCCGCAACCCAAGTGCTCTGCGATCCAGAAACATGCGCGCAAAACGCGCACCAGTCCCGACGGAAGGGACTAAAGGCTCTTGCGGCAATCGCTGCCGTGGCCGCCTTTGGTTTGTCGATCCAGGCGGCGTACGGAGCCAATGAGATCAGGTATTCTTACTACGGAGGCGGTCAGCAGATCTGGATACCCGCTGCGAGAACCGCCGCGGTCAGCGCCAACTACGGACAGGCAGCCAATTACGTCGAGGATCTGTCGGCCAACGATCCGATCAGCGGCCATGCTTACTTCTTTCCGCCGACCGGACTGCCCGCGGACGCTTGGCGCGTTTCCTGTCCGAGTCCGCCCGGCACCTGCGTGGACAACCAGGCTCAGGCCGACGCATGGGTGCAGTACGAGATCTTTCCCGCCGATGTGCCGGGAGATATCAGTCTCAGTGGCAAGTGGTACTTCTGGACCCGAACGCAGCAGCTTTATGCCGAAAGCGATGTGGAATCGAACCAGGACTCTGACTGGCTGGTGGTCAACGGCAACCCGCCTGGTTTCGGTGGAAGCAACGACAAGGGCGACATCGACATTACCGACCATGTTCCTACGGATGCGGAGTGGTACACGGCCGTGACCAAAGGAGCGGCAAATGAACCACAACGAGAGTACGACCGAATCTGTAACGATGTCCGGTTTGTCGAATGGCCTCCCGGAATCAATCCGAAGCTGGACGGCCGGCGGCCCAACTGGGTCTGGATCGGTAACATCATCGCCAACGGCAACTATCGACTGAACAAGAACTTCAAACTCATCAACGGCAGAATCACGTTTCGTATTTACGAGGCCGAGGCGTCCCCCTGGAATGCCTGTATCGATGTTATCTGCTGGTCGACGATCGAATCGTACATCCCCACGGACGAGGACTTCAACCAAGCTCTGATTCTGGGGCAGTGTCCGGTGCAGCATACGACGTCCGGAAGCGAGCCGGCATCGCACGACAACGCAAGCAATACGACGATGACGATTACCGGGACGGATCTTCACCTGGTCAGCAGCGTCAAGCTGGTGCCGACCGGCGGCGGCGCCGAACTCGTGGGCACCAACCTGGTCGCCGGTGCGGGGAACACCACGTTGACCGTCCAGTTCCCGACCCAGGGTGCGCAATGGGGCACTTACGACGTGGTGACCCTACAGCCCAATTGCGCGACGAAGACTCTACCCGGCGCCTTCCAGCTCACCTGTGCCACCGCGACCGTGTTCAACAGCATTGAGCCGAGCACAGTCTCCAATCCGCAGTATCCGCTCCAATTCCGCATCAGGGGGGCAAATGTAACCCTGTTGACAAGTGTGAAGCTTGTCTACGCCAATGAAGATGATCCCAACAATCCCAACATTCCAGGAACCATGTTGACGCCCGACGGAGACGACCTGCTTGCGACCTTCAACCTGTCCTGCTTCAACGGCGAAGGGGGACCGGCCGGGCCTTATCATCTGGAGGGAACTCGCAGTTCTGACTGCTCCAATCCGGCCAGGCTGAGCAACGCGCTCTGGGTGGTCAAACCACCAACCGGTTTTGCCTGCGTCTGGCAACCGTGGGCAGCCCCCTGGAGTAGTCTCAACAAAGGGCCTGATCTTGATCCGGATCCCGTTGGTGAGGCGTACAATCCCACGAATTGGGATTACTCTTTCAGCCAGAACACCAATCTGGGAATGGTGAAGGATACGCCCGACGGAAGTCCCACGGCCTTCCACTTCTTCTGGGATTCACAGCCGCCGGACACGGGCACTCAAGCCGGAAGCGGCGGTATCTACCAGGAGATCTCAGTTACGCCGGGGGTGCCGATCGAGTACTCGTTCTGGTGGAAGGGGCAGGCGACGTACCAGGCGAACGACAACATCTGGTACGAGCTCCTGCTGCTGGACGGGCCCTTCAACCTCTATTACGCCGACGGTTATCAGGAACACACGCGGCAACAGAACAATCCGTACATGGTTCGCAAGAAGGTGGGAATGGACAGTAATCCTTTCGGCTGGGAGCAGATCACCGATCAGACGCCGCCTGATCAAGGTAATTACGGCCCACGCCCGCAAACCATTACGCCGGTGAACGATGTTGTGACCGTGGTATTCAAATGCGGCCGTGTTCCGCCGGGACGGCTGGAGTTCTTCGTCGACAAGGTCGAGGTGCGTCAGAGCGGCGGTCCGAATCTTGTCTCAAACGCGAATTTCGAGACGGGCTCTCAGGTGTATTCGTGCGAAAACGAGTGGGTGTTTAAGGATGCCTGTGAGTCCGACTATTGGCGGCGGTCTCCGTTGACGCCGACAGTGTGTCCGAACCCGTTCGCCGACTTTGACAACGACGCGGACGTCGACCAGGCCGACTTTGCGAGCTTCCAGATATGTTACACGGGACCGACCCGGCCGCTTGTGGCAAACGAATGCCGTTGTTTCGATAACAACAACGATAACTACATCGATCAGATCGACGTGATCGCCTTTGAACGGTGCGCGAGCGGGCCGGGCGTTCCTGCCGACCCGACATGCGATGATTATTGACCCCAGGGGGATTCGAACCCCCGTTGCCGGCTTGAAAAGCCGGTGTCCTAGGCCACTAGACGATGGGGCCGGTAGACTACCGATCGCATCAGTATAGTTAAGGCCGCGCGGCTGGGCAAATCGCGACGACCAGGGTGTGGAGTTTGCCGCTCTTGCCTGCTCGTCGCCCCAGGGTTTTACGGCGATCCTTGCGTGTGAAAGGGGCCGGGACCGAGATGCCTTGGCGATAACGGCCACCGCAGTTGGCTGCTGTGGGTGGCTGAGACTGCTGCGCTGAGCAAGAGGAAGGTCGGCGTGCTCAGTTGCCCCGCTTGAAACCGACGAGGCGATGCTTTGTCCAGTCAATTGCGAATTTCTTGCCGCTGGTATCGGTGTATTCACCGGTGCCCTTGGCGGCAAAGTCGTTTTCGACCATCCGGCCGGCATTGTCTTCATCGCAAATGTACGTCTGGTTGGTTCTGTTTTCCGTGTTGAATACCTTGAGTTCGCAAGCCATTGTCAGCCCTCTGTTTAGGAGTGCCTCCCGATGCGGTGCGGAGCCGTTTCCGACGGTTACCGGAGCGGCACAATGCCGCTGCCGCATTGGTTTCAGGACGCACGGTCATCGATCTCCCACTCGGCCTTTGCGATCTGTGGACCGGTGCGGAGCGGACATTCTACCCATTCACGGCGGGTCGGACAATCCGCTCATCTGGTCCCAGCCGATCGAGAAGCCTTGTGGCCGATCCGAACGCCCGGCAGAGGAATCGGCGTCGGTTCTCGTCAACCGGCTCGATGCTGATCTCCAGGCGACTGGACGGGAGAACACCCTGAACGCGGTCGGCCCACTCGATCAAAACCGCGCCAAGCGAAAGCATCTCATCGAAACCCAGCGACTCAAGATCGCCTCCGCCGCGGAGACGATAGGCATCGATGTGGTAGATTCGCGGGGCGGGTGAAAGACCGGTCTCGTACTCGTTGACGATCACAAACGTGGGGCTGTTCACCTGGCGCGAGTCAGCCACGCCCGCGCCGGCGGCGATGCCCTTGACCAGCGTCGTCTTGCCGGAGCCCAGCGGGCCGATAAGGGCGACGAGGTCTCCTGCCTGGAGGGCCGAACCGAGTCGCCGGCCAAGCCGGCGGGTTGCTTCGACATCGGCGATGTTGATCGTCCGCTGATTCATCGGAAGTGCTCATATCCCCGTGGTTCGATGTAGCTGAATCGTCCCAGGCGATCGCACAGGCATATCGTGGGCCGGCCTTCCTGTGACGGCCTGGTCAGTCGGCCGATTCGCGTCAGGCCCAGTTCCTCGGCCCGCAGGCCCTCGCCGCCGGCGACGAGGAGCTCAAAATCTTCGCCGTCATTAAGAGCGTGGTCCATCGCGCTGATGCCGTCTTCTTGTGACATGGCCCGAGCGGCCGGGCTGATGACTTCTTCCATTGCCTCGGTGGACAGTTCCGCGTCGCATCGGGACGCCGCGCACATCCGATGCAGATCCATAGACAGCCCATCGGAGAGATCCATCATCGCGTGAAGCTCGGGGTCCAGCACAAGTCGGCTGGCGAGTTCCAGTCGCGGTGTGAAGGTCAGGTGCTTGCCGGCGGCGCTTCCGCCGAGCGGGCCGCTGACATAGATGCCGTCGCCGACACGGCCGTCGCATCGGCGTATCGGCCCGCGCGGCGACATCGGCTCGGCCAGCATAGCTACATCAATGGCGAGCTTGCCCGGCCAACTGGTTGTGTCGCCTCCGACGATGGCACAATCGAATTCTCCCGCGATGCACGCCATGCCCTCGTACAGCCTTTTCACATCGTCCATCGACATGCCGTCGTGCAGTGCGAGGCTGACGGTGGCGGCGCGCGGGCGGCAAGCCATGGCCGCACAGTCGCTCAGCGAGCAGGCGATCGCTTTTCTCCCGATCAGTTCGTAGATGTGCCGGCGGGTGTCGAAATGGACGCCGTCCAGCAGCATGTCGGTGGTGATCTGAAGGAGGCTTCCCTCCAGGCGCAGGCAGGCCATGTCGTCGCCGATGCCAATGGGGACCCGCGCGGGGTTGGCTGGGAATCGCCGCCGCAGCCAGTCGATCAGTGCATTTTCGCCCCTGGACATGGCATCAAGCTTACACATCAGACTTTTTTCGGGAAAGGGAGGATAGAGGCCCTCGGCGGCTTTCGTCGTCCGGATTACACTATCGGGCCAGGGTCGCCACGGCGGGCCCGGACGGATCTTCGAAAGGGGGCTTGGTCATGGAGGCTTGTCCCCTCTTGCCGGGTGCCGCCGTGTCCTGCCCGCTACTGTGGCGATTGGCGGAGCGGTATTGGCGGAGCACGGTTAATCCTCGGCTTGAAAGTCCGACTCGGCCATGGGAAGGGAGTACAGATAGATCACCAGAGCCGCCGGAAAGCACAGGGCGGCGACCACGGCCCAGCCGAGGAACCAGATCTGCCAGAGTGATGTCAAGGTATGCCGCTGGCCGCCCAAGTAGACAAACGCCCCACTCAGTTTGAAGAGCAGGGTAATCAGCGACCCCAAGAGCATCAGGAAGCCGATCACCCTGCATTGGGTCCCGCGAATACTCTTGCCGAAAGGAACCGGCAGCACCGCTGCAAAGAGGGCCTGTGCGGCGAACATGGCGAGCTGAAGCAGTATCGCCCAGCTCAGCGCGGATGCCAGCGGAAGCAGGCCCATCGTGATGAGCGGGTTGCCTCCCGAGTTCATTGAGGCCTGCAGCCCGTAAACCTCGCCGATGACGCCACCGACAAGCAGCGGCGACCAGTACTGCCACTTGGTCATGAATCCGGCTCCCGGTTACCGTTGATACCCCGATTAAAGCATCAGACGCTACGGGATGCAAGCCACGCCGCGGCGCCCCGAAGAACAGGGGGCTCCACCTCGCAGCGATGTGTGTCGCGTAGCGGGGATTCTTCGGTCGCTCATCTATCAGTGAAACAACCCTTTATCGATCCTATAACTTCCTTTGCCATGACTTCTCCGCCCATGGCTTGTCATATTGTCATGGGCGGCGGAGGGCGGGTTGGTTTGGCGCTGGGGGAGTGGTCGGGCTTGCGGCTACCGTACCTGCCGGTGGAGGATCGCCATCGTCATGGGCGTCGAATGCGGAAAGGATTCCGCGGGGGATTCGGCCCGGAAAGGATTCCGGGCCGAGCGAGCGAGGGTGCGGCCCGGAAAGGATTCCGGGCCGAGCGAGCGAGGGTGCGGCCCGGAAAGGATTC